>NZ_BAAFGR010000031.1:0-56771 GCF_041154655.1 Nocardia sp. JMUB6875 | reverse complement strand
ACCTCCGCACCCCAGCCGATCCAGCCCCTGGTTCCGGCACCAGCCGCCGCTCCCCCGACGACCACCGCCGTGGCCGCGCCCCCACCGGCCCCGCAGGCACCGACTCCGGAACCTCCCACAACGAAGGCCGCGCCTTCCGTCTACTACAAGAGTTGCGCGGATGCCAAGCGCGCCGGTGCCGCACCCCTCCACCGCGGAGACCCCGGCTACCGCGCCGAACTGGATCGCGACGGTGACGGAATCGCCTGCGAGAAATGACGTCTCACCGCCACCGGAATGAAGCCGGCGGGAGGCATTGTCCGGCTGGATGGAATCGAACCACCTGTGCCCGAGGGCGGGAGGGTTACAGCCTCCGTGCACGCCATGTGCGCAACCGGTTGGTGGCGGCGGAAAGCTGAGGAGTCGAACCCCCGGGACACGATGCCCGCCACCGGTTTTCAAGACCGGGTGGCCTCCACTGGCCGGAACCTTCCACTGTCGCTGCCCTGATTGTGGCTGCGATACGACAAGATTCGCAGTGGCCCGCGGGCGCCGCAACTGAATTTCGCTCAGAGAGAGCGGCGGACGCATTCCTCGAGGGTCTCACGGACGAAGACGGCGCAGGCTGGAGTGCCGTAGGCGGCGGCGTAGGCGGGGTCTTCGGCGTACTGGCGGGCCAGGGCGAGGACCATGGCGATGGAGTTTTCGCGGTCGCCGTCGGCTAGCGGGGTGCCGGGGATGGCGGTCAGCCAGGCTATGTGGCGGGCGGCTTGGGATTGGGCGGGAGGCGAGTCGGGGGTGTGGCCGGATTTCCAGGTGGTGATCCAGGTGGCGATGAGGGTGTCGAGGTCGCGTTTCCAGTCGCGTTGCTCCGCAAGGGATTTGGAGTGCCACCAGTCGTTCGCGGCGGTGTAGGCGCGTTCGCCCCAGCGGGCGATCACCTCTTCGCGGTAGGGGTCGTTGAAGCCCTCGAGCATCATTTGCAATGAGCCTTCGGCGGCGGCGGGGGCGTCGAGGGTTTGGCGTAGGGCGGCGATGCGTTCGTCCAGGCGGGCTCGTTCGGCCTCCAGCAATGCGAGATGCGCGCCGAGGGCCTTGTCCTGGTCGCGTTCTCGGTCGAGGACTTCGGCGATGACGGGCAGGGACAGGCCCAGGTCGCGCAGGAGCAGGATGCGTTGGAGGCGGGCTACGGAGTCGGTGTCGTAGTAGCGGTAGCCGTTGTGGCCTACCCGGGAGGGTGGGAGTAGACCGATCTCGTCGTAGTGGCGCAATGTGCGGCTGGTGACACCGGCCCTGTCGGCCAACTGTTGAATCGTCCACTCCACGAAGCCCTCCCGGGGTGTTGTCAGTTCTTGCCGACCCAATCGCCCTCGAAGGTCTTGGCCCATTCCTTGGCCTGGTCGATCTCGGCCATGCGGGGAGCGGTGAGGATGATGCGGTTGCCGTCGGCGTCGTCGATGGTGAGATCGGTGGTGTACCAGGCGGTGTCGGCGGGGCCTTCGACCCGGGCGCCCGGGAAAGCGTTGGCGCGCAGGGTTTCCGCGAGGGTGATCAGGTCGGCGCCGCCGGCGGAGAAGCTGACGGTGGTGCTGCCCGGGCGCGCGACGCCGGGGACCAGCAGCAGGTCCTGGTACTTCATCCGGCGCAGGTGCACCAGCGCCGGGGTGCCGTCGGGGCCGGGAATCGTGGCCAGGGCGATGAATCCGACGCTCTCGTAGAAGGCGGTCGCGGCCGCGATGTCGGCCACCGCGAAGTTGGCGAACATGGGCATGGGGTAGATGGTGCGGTCGATGGCCGGTGCGGTGTTCTCGCTCATGGCCGCGACGCTATGGGTTGACGTAGCGGCAAGGTCAACCCTGCGGGCCGGGGGTCGCGGCGCGGGCGGAGTAAACCGCCAGCATGTCCTCCACCAGCCGCAGCACCGACACGTCCAGATCGGGGCGCTGGAACACCCCGCGCACCACGGCCTCACCGGAGAACACGTGCAGCAGCATGAAGAACAGCGGTTCGCGCACCTCGGCCGGGAAGTCCGAGAGCAGCCCGGTGCGCTCGAGGGTTGCCACGATCTCGCGGTAGTAGTTCTCGGCGATGGGCGCGATGCGCTCGCGTAGCTCGGTGTCGCTGCGCGCGGCCAGGAAGATCTCGCGCAGCGCGTGGGTGAGATTGGACTGCTGGGCCTGACGCAGGTAACGCAGCGCGACGTCGAGCGGATTGTCCTTCGCCCCAAGGTGTTCCATGGTGACCGCGTAGCCGATGAGCTGGCGGGCGAACACCTCCTCGGCGGTGCGCACGATCAGATCCAGCCGGGTGTCGAACTGGCGGAACATGGCCCCGGCCGACAATCCGGCCCGCCCGCAGATCTCCTGCACCGTGGTGCGCTGATAGCCGACCTCCCCGATGGCGGCGATGGTGGCATCGACCAGCTTGGCCACGGTGGCAGCCCGGCGCTCCTGTTGCGTGCGCCGCGGGCGGGAAACTTCGCTCACGAGCGACCATCCTGCCCGCTACCGGGCCCACAGCAAACATCCGGCCCAACGTGACCGTTGACACATTCCATGACCGCACCCTATTGTCTGAGACGCAACTTAGAAAACATACGCTCTCTAACTTTGAGGGTGGGGGTTCGGCCGCCGCAGCGGCACGGAGGAGTTCGATATGACAGCGGGAACCAGAGCGATCGCCCAGGCGTGTGTGGCCGTGGCGGCGGGCTTGACGGTCGCGGTGTGCCCGGCGGTAACCGCCGCGGCCGACCCGGTCCCGGTAGCGCCCGCACTGCCGTTCCCCACCCCGCCCGCCCCGCCGTATCTGGATCCCGGCTTCTATCAACCGGATCCGGCGCGGGTCGCCGCGGCCCGGCCCGGCGAGATCCTCGCGGCCCGGCAGGTGAATCTGGCAAACCTGTGGCTGCTGCCCCTCAACGCGAACGCCTGGCAACTGTCCTACCGCAGCACCAATACCCGCGGCGAACCGATCGCGGCGGTGGCGACGCTGGTGGTACCGCATCGCGCCGCGCCCACCGGGCAGCGCGGGCTGGTGTCGTTCCAGATGGCCGAGGATTCCCTCTCGGTCAACTGCGCGCCCTCCTACGCATTGCAGATGGGATCGCTGCCCAATCCGCTCAACCCGGTGATGGAAGCCGAATTCGTCGAGGTCCAGGCCATGTTGCAGCTCGGGCACGCGGTGGTGATCCCCGATCACGAGGGCCCCAATGCCGCCTATGCGGTCGGACCGCTGGGCGGGCGCATCACTCTCGACGGGATCCGTGCCGCGGAGGCCTTCGATCCGGCCGGGCTGCCCGGCGCCGACACCCGCGTCACCATGTGGGGCTATTCCGGCGGTGCGATCCCGACCGCGCACGCCGCCGAACTCCAGCCCACCTATGCCCCGGAACTGAATCTGGTCGGGTCGGCCGCCGGCGGTCTGATGGCCGATATCCGCACCGCCATCGACTACAACAACGGCACCTCCGGCTTCGGCGGCGCGGTGCTGGGCGGGCTGTTCGGGGTGGCCCGGGAATACCCGCAGGTGAACCGGTTCATCGACGAGCACATGAACCCGCTGGGCAAGGCGGCGCGGCTGGTGCACGAAAACCAGTGCGTGGCATTGCAGTTCGCGGCGTTCCCGTTCGTGAACATCAAGGGCCTGTTCGACTACCCGGGCGATCCCATGCGCGCCCCGGAGGTGCAGCCGGTGCTCGACGAGCTCAGCCTCGGCCACCGCGGCACCCCGACCGCACCGCTCTACATCTACGAGGGCACCTTCGACGAGGTGATGCCGCTCAACGCGGTCAACAACACCTACGACATCTACTGCCAGGATCCCGGTGCGCGCGTGCAGTACACGCGGGACCTGTTCAGCGAGCACGGCATCGCCGCGGTCTCCAACACCGCGAGCGCGGTGATGTGGCTCAACGACCGCCTCAACGGTGTCCCCGCCCCGGCGGGCTGCCACAACCGCGACGTGTATTCGGGCATTCTCGATCCCGGTGCGATCGGCACCTTCGTCAACGCGATCGGCCAGACCCTCGCGTCGGCGCTGGGGATGCCGGTGTAGTCGCCGTACGATCGGCACCATGCCAGCAACTCGTGTGTGGGTTCTGCTCGCGCTCTCCGTGGCCGCCGCCGGATGCTCGTCCAACAGCGGCGGCTCGGAGACTCCGCCGACCTCGTTGATGGGGCACGCGTATGTGTCCACGGAGGTCTCGGGCACGCCGATCCCGGGCGGCGGCCCGCTGACGCTGACCTTCGCCGAGGGCCGGGTCACCGCCACGGCGGGCTGCAATACCGCCTCCGGACCGGTTGACCTGCAAGGCAATACGCTCCAGGTCGGTGAGATGGCCACCACGCTGATGGCCTGCCCGGGCGAGGTGGCCGGTGCCGACGGCTGGCAGGACGGGCTGCTGCGCTCCCAGCCGACCTGGACCCTCGTGGGTGACACCCTCACGCTCAAGGGCAACGGTTCCACCGTCACCCTGCGCGACCGCAAGGCCCTGCACCCGGACAAACCGCTCACCGGCACCACGTGGATCGTCACCGCGCTGCTGCGCACAGACGCGGTCGTGCACTCCGCCACCCTCGACGAGGTCCGACCCGCCCTGACCATCTCCCCCGACGGCAAGCTCTCCGGCAGCGCGGGCTGCAACACTATGACCGGCACCGCGCAGGTCGACGGCGACGAGGTCACCTTCCAGGTCGCCACCACCCGCATGATGTGCGACCCGCAGGTCATGGAGGTCGAACAGCAGGTGCTGCAGGCCCTGGACGGAAAGACCGAGGCCACCATCGATTCCGACGAGCTGACCCTGCGCAACACCGCCAACAACACCGGATTGAAGCTGCGCGCCGAGTGAACCCCCGCGCGCCGACCCACCCGTCGCGCGCCCGAAAATCGTTGTCGCGCGGGCGGGTCCGGGCGCTAGCGTCGCAGCGCATGAACACCAGATACCTCAACGTGGTGGATGTGGAGGCCACCTGCTGGGAGGGCCCGAATCCGCCCGGCCAGCCCAACGAGATCATCGAGATCGGGCTGTGCGTGCTCGATACCCACACCCGCGAGCGGGTGAGCAAGCACAGCATCCTGGTGCGCCCGGAGCATTCGACGGTCAGCGAGTTCTGCACCCGGCTGACGACTTTGACCCCCGAGCAGGTCGCCACCGGCCTCACCTTCGCCGAGGCGTGCGCGATGCTGCGCACCGAATTCCACGCCGATTCCCGCCCCTGGGCCAGCTGGGGCGATTACGACCGCAAACAGTTCCTCGCCCAATGCGAGGGCACCGGCGTGCGCTACCCCTTCGGCTCCCGCCACACCAACGCCAAACTCCCCTTCTCCACCGCCCGCGACACCAAGCGCCGCTACGGCATGGCCGGCGCCCTGCGCCTGGCCGGACTCCCCCTGGAAGGCACCCACCACCGCGGCGGCGACGACGCCTGGAATATCGCCGCGCTCATCGCCGACATGCTCGCCAAGGACGCCTGGACCGGCTGACCACCACGACGGGCGTAAGCCTTGCCGTCCCCCCGTCTCCGGAGTCGAAGAGTCACAGCGGGTTCGACCGCCGCGCCGGTCCCGGCCACCGCGCTGGTGCCGGGGCCGTCCAGGTCCCGGTCGCCGCCGCGACGCATCCGGACTTGATCGAAAACGTTGCCGTGTCGGATGGTTTCGGGTCAGGCTGGGTGGACTGGCCGAGGGATCGGATGTTGCCGCGGGAAGTGTGGATCGACCTTTACGCTGAGCCCGACGTACGCGACATATGCGACATATGGGAGGCGTCATCAACGACCGGGAAGCTGACCTGGATCAGTGGTTTCGCGCGGAGGTGGCCGCGACGACGCCGGGTCCGGCTCGCGCACAGCAGGAACCGATGGACGCCACCGGCCTCACCGGGGCCCGATGCCTGGAATTGTTCGACGCCCAGGCCGCCTCGCGGCACCTGGACCTGGCGGCGCGCCGACTGACCCGGGAAGGGCACGGGTTCTACAGCATCGGGTCGTCGGGACACGAGGGCAATGTCGCGGTGGCGGCGGCGCTGCGGGTCACCGATCCCGCGCTGCTGCACTATCGATCCGGGGCGTTCTTCGTGCACCGGGCCCGCCAGGTGCCGGGACTGGACCCCATCCACGATGTGATGCTCGGCGTCGCCGCGGCGGCCGCCGACCCGATTTCCGGTGGGCGGCACAAGGTTTTCGGCTCCAAACCCGCCCACGTGATCCCGCAGACCTCCACCATCGCCTCGCATCTGCCGCGCGCGGTCGGGCTGGCCTTCGCCCTCGAACGCGCCGCGCACCTGAAGCTGCGCTGCGAATGGCCCGGGGATTCGGTGGTGGTGTGCAGCTTCGGCGACGCCTCGGCCAATCATTCGACCGCCGCCGGGGCGATCAATACCGCCATCCACACCGCGCACCAGAACGTGCCGGTGCCGATCCTGTTCGTCTGCGAGGACAACGGCATCGGCATCAGCGTCCCCACCCCGCGCACCTGGATCGAACAGGCCTACGGGCACCGGCCGGGACTGGCCTACTTCGATGCCGACGGCAGCGACCTGCCCGCCGCCCTCGCCCAGGCCACCGCCGCGGCCGAATACGTGCGCGCGCACCGCAAACCGGCGTTCCTGCGCCTGCGCACCGTGCGGTTGCTCGGCCACGCGGGCTCCGATGTCGAATCGGCCTACCGCCGCCCCGCCGAGATCGCCGCCGACCTGCGCCGCGACCCGGTCACCGCCACCGCCCGCCTGCTCGTCGCCGCGGGCGTGGTCACCGCCGCCGAGATCGTCCAACGCTATGAGGACATCGCCGAACAGGTCGCCAAGGCCGCCGAAAGCGCCTGGAACGAACCGAAACTGACCTCCGCCGCCGCGGTCATCGCGCCCCTGGCGCCTGCCCGCCCCACCGTGGTGCGCACCGACGCGCTGCGCTCGGTACCCGACGGCGACCGGAACGGGAACGGCAGAACGAACGGCTCCGCGACTTCCGTTGCCGGGCCGCCGTCTTCGGAATCCGCCGAGCCGCCCGCATCGACAGGCGAGCCCCTGACCCTGGCGCAGGCGGTCAATCAGACGCTGGCGCAATTGCTCACCCGAGATCCGGACGTGCTGGTCTTCGGCGAGGACGTCGGCCGCAAGGGCGGGGTGTACGGCGTCACCAAGGGGTTGCAGCAGAGCTTCGGGGTGCGGCGGGTTTTCGACACCCTGCTCGACGAGCAGAGCGTGCTGGGCACCGCGCTCGGGGCGGCACTGGCCGGATTCGTGCCGATTCCGGAGATCCAGTACCTGGCCTACGTGCACAATGCCGAGGATCAGTTGCGCGGGGAGGCGGCGACGCTGTCGTTCTTCTCCGGCGGCCGCTACCGCAATCCGGTGGTGGTGCGCATCGCGGGGCTGGCCTATCAGAAGGGCTTCGGCGGACACTTCCACAACGACAATTCGATTGCGGCGCTGCGCGATATCCCCGGCGTCGTGATCGCCACGCCCTCCCGCGCCGACGACGCGGCGGCCATGCTGCGCACCTGCGTCTCCGCCGCCCGGGTGGACGGGCGGGTGTGCGTGTTCCTCGAACCGATCGCGCTCTATCACACCCGCGACCTGTACCGGGCCGGTGACGGCGCGTGGCTGGCCCCGATTTCCGGTGTGCGCCACGCCGATATCGGCAGCGCCCGCGTGCACGGATCCGGCGCGCATCTGACCATCGTCAGCTTCGCCAACGGCGTCCCCATGAGCCTGCGGGTGGCCCGGCGGCTGGCCGCCGACGGCATCCACGCCCGCGTGCTGGATCTGCGCTGGCTGTCCCCGCTGCCGGTGGAGGATCTCCTCGACAATGCCCGCGCCACCGGCCGGGTCCTCATCGCCGACGAAACCCGCCGCAGCGGAGGCGTTTCCGAGGCGGTCTGCACCGCACTGCTCGACGCCGGATTCGACGGCCGCCTGGCGCGGGTCACCAGCGCCGACAGCTTCGTGCCGCTCGGCCCGGCCGCCTCGACGGTCCTACTGGACGAGGCGGCGATCGAATCCGCGGCCCGGGCCCTGCTGGCCGCCCCCGCGCCCCGGTGACGGCGGGCGGGGCCGGGCGCAGCTCGCGGCAGACACCCGGCCCCCACCCGCCCTCGACGCCGGTCCGGTCGGCGCCCCGGTGCCGTTGAGGGGACGGCACCCGGCTTATCTACGTATCAACTACGTAGATACGTAATACCCGAGTTCCGCCCAGGAGCGCAAGCGCGCTCGACGAATTCACAGCCTTCACCCCCGAATTCACAGCCCCACCCCGCGACCGGGTGGCGACCACCACACCGCCACGTCCACGACGGTAAGCCTGCCCTCAGTTTTGCCCTCTACACTCGAGCCCACTTCACGGGAGGAACTCGAATGCGAGCAGCGCGGGTGCGGCCATGAGCGTCGCCGTCTGCCTGATGCTCTACGGTTTCGCGGTCACCGTCCTGGCACCGCGACTGCTGACCGGATTCAGCGGCGAAGCAACCACCCCGCGCCTGGCCATCGCCGCCTGGCTCGCCGCCATGGCCACCACCGTGCTGGCCTGGACCACCACCCTGGCGATCATCCTCGTCGACCTTGCCACGCACCGCATTTCACTGTTCCCGGTGCGCTTCATGGACACCTGCCTGCTGCACCTGCACGACGCCGCCGTCGGCGACTACGGCAGCCCGCTGCAGGCCGCCCTGCTCGCACTGTCCGGACTCGCCACGCTCGCGGCCGTTCTCGTGACCGTCCGCCTCGGCACCACCCTGCTGCGCTCGCGCCGCCGCACCCTCGAACACGCGCGCCTGGCCCGTCTGGCCGGCCGCCACCGCCCCGATCTCGACGCCGTCGTGCTCGAGGTCGACCATCCGGCCGCCTACGCCGTTGCGGGCAAACCACATACGGTCGTGGTCAGCCGCGGCGTGCTCACCGCCCTGGAAGACCATCACCTCGACGCGGTGCTCTCCCACGAGCGCGCCCACCTCGACGGTCGCCACCATCTACTGCTCACCCTCACCCGGGGCCTGGCGACCGTGCTGCCGCGCATCGACCTGTTCACCGTCGGCGCCCGCGAGGTCGCGCGCCTGCTCGAGATGCTCGCCGACGATGCCGCCGCCGCGATCCACGGCCGCGCCACAGTTCTCCAAGCACTGCTGACCCTGGCGACACTGCCCACCCCGCCCGCCACCGCCGAGGCCGCGCTGCTGCCGCGCATTCGCCGACTGTCCGCCCCCGCGAATCCGCCACGCCTGCCCACCAAGGTGGCCGCGACCGCCGCGGCCCTCACCGCCGTCGCAATCCCGCTGGCCGCCGTCGTCGTGGCGGTCATCGGCATCGAGGTCTGTACGACCGGCTAACGCAGCTTGGAACGCGCGATCTTGCGCAGGGCCGCGCGCAGGCCCTCGGACTCCTCGGCGCTCATCTGCTCCACGAAATGGGCCAGCACCAGATCGGAGCGGCCGCCGCTGCCCAGCGCCTCGCGCATGAGCCGGGCGCTGTACTCCTCCCGCGAGAGCGTGGGCCAATAGCGATACGCCTTGCCCACCCGTTCGCGTTCCAGCCAGCCCTTGCGGTGCAGGTTGTCCATGGTCGACATCACCGTGGTGTACGCGATGTCGCGCTCGGCGGCCAGCTCGTCGTACAACTCCCGGACCGTCGTCTTCTCGGAGCGGTCCCAGACGCGTTCGATGACAACCGCTTCCAGATCTCCGAAGCCTCGAACACTCACGTCCGCCGCCTCCTCACGCACATACGCTCTACGTACGTAGACAGTATTACCCTACTCCGCGACGCGGTGACCCGCGTCCCGTAATGCCGAAACCGCCTCCTCCAGCCGGTGCGCGGGCACCAGCACCAGGTCGGCGTGAAAGGTCGACGCGACGAAGACCGGCACCGACGACTCCGCCAGCGGACCGACCAATGCCGCCAGCGTGCCCGGCGTATCCAGCCCGCCCGCCTCGCCGTAGAAGCCCTTCCAGATCTCACCCTCGGCCCAGGCCGGTGCCTCGCGAATCACGGTCAAACCCTCCGGCGCGCGCACCAGGGCGATCCACTCGTCGTCCTCCGGGAAGGTCGAATTCGGCAAATGGTCAACCGCGAACTGCGAGGGGACAATCCGCAAACGCTGGGAGCCGGTCATGGCGACATCGTAGGCGGCGAGGCCATCGCGCACGAGATCACACAACCCCGAACTTGAATTAGTCGCTCTCACTAAAAATGGGATGCCGAGCCGCCGTCGGATCCGTAGGGTCGGCCCAATGAGTACCAGCCCCAAGGGAATCGCCGTCGAGAACGAGCAGATCGCCGACCTCGGCCACTACCGCACCGACGACGGCGCCACCGTCGACATCAGCGCCGCCCTCGCCGCCGCGCGCGCCGGAACCCGCTCCTACACACCCGAGGACGACGTGACCGCCGGACCGCGCGGACCCTTCACCGGCACCCTCGAGATCACCGCCGAAGGCAGCATGCAGGCCGCCCGGCGACTGCACGAGGAGGGCGGAAAGGCCATCGCCGTGCTGAATTTCGCCTCCGCCCGCAATCCCGGCGGCAGCTACCTCGGCGGCGCCCGCGCCCAGGAGGAAGACCTGTGCCGCAGCGCCCCGCTCTACCGCTGCCTGCTCGAAGCCCCCGATTACTATGGGGTGCGGTGTGTTCCGCAATGATCCGGCCGAAGTCGCCGAGGCCTTCGAACTCGCGCTGCACAACCACGGCGTGGCCTTCGACAAAGTGGTCTTCGCAATCTGGGATCGCTCCCCCATCTCCGCCAATCGCGCCGCCTTCGAAGCCCGCTTCGGCCAGCCCTCGTTCTCCTAGCGTCTGTTGCAGACGGAACCCTGCGCTGGGTTTCGCGGCAGCGGGCCGGAACTGCAATCCATGTTCAGATTGCAATATCTACAGACTCAGATAGCCAATCAGGCATCTCACTCGCCCACTCTGGCCGCTCAGCGGGCCAGCCCGGTGCGATGCGCGTAGGCGATGGCCTGGCCGCGGTCGCGCACGCCGAGCTTGGCGAACAGGGAATTGATATGCGTCTTCACGGTGCTCACCCCCACGAACAACTCCTTCGCGATCTCGGAGTTGTTGTGTCCCTGCGCCATCAACCGCAGCACGTCGCGCTCGCGATCGGTGAGGTCGACCGGCGGTTCGGGCGGGGTGTCGAGGGCGGAGAGCACACGTCGGCCCACCTCGGCCGCCAGAGTGGTGTGTCCGCTGGCGACCGATCGAATGGCCGCGGCGATCTCGGCTCGACCCGCGTCCTTGGTGAGATAGCCGCGCGCGCCGGCGCGCAACGCCCCCGCGATGGACGCGTCATCGGCGTAGGTGGTGAGCACCAGCACGGCGGTCTCGGGGTGCCCGGCGGTGATGGCGGCGGTGGCGGCCACGCCGTCGATACCGGGCATACGCAGATCCATCAGCACCACACGGGGTTTCACGCGACGCACCAACTCGACAGCCTCCGCACCATCGCGGGCCTCCCCCACCACCCGCATGTCTGGTAGCAGCGACAACACCGTCGTGAGTCCATCGCGGACCGTGGTTTGGTCGTCGGCGACGACGACCGTGATCACCTCCGCGGCAGCAGGATTCGCACCGTCCATCGACCATCCTCCTTCCCGGCGGCCAGGGTGCCGCCTGCCGCCTCGATGCGTTCGCGCATACCCAGTAGACCCGCGCCGGAGCCGGAGCCGCCCAGGAGTGTTCGAGGTGCGCCGACGGGATTCGAGATCACCACCTCGATGGCATCGCCGCTGTCCCGGATGGCGAGCGTAACCTGTTGCCCTGGAGCATGTTTGCGCGCATTGGTGAGTGCTTCCTGAACGGCGCGGGTGAGCGCCACGGCGGCCTGCTCGTCGGCGAGCTCGACCGCGGTATCCACGCGTTCGGCCAATTCCCCTCCGGTGCTGCGGTGTTCGTCGATCACCCGGCGCAGTTCCGCGGCGGCGTCGAGCCGATCCGATCGCAGTGCCCCCACCACTTGGCGAGCATCCGCCAACCCGGACACCGCCAGCGCATGCGACGCCTTCACCCGCTCCGCGGCCCGCTCCACGTTCCCGGCCTCCAGCAACGCGTCCGCCGCGTCCAACTGCAGCACCAGTCCGCCGAGAGTGTGCGCGAGGACATCGTGGATATCACGGGCGATCCGGCCGCGTTCGGCGAGCGCGGCCGCCCGGTCACGTTCGACGCGGATAATCCGATTCTGTTCCACCAGCAGCCGATTGCGCTCGGCGACCGTGCGGGCCTGGCGGCGACTCCAGCCACCCAGGGCGATCACGACCGCGCCGACCAGCAGCCCGAGCATTCTGCCCGGCTGGCCATCGATCAGCACCGAGACGCACATCAGCACGGCGGTCTCCACCGCGATCAGCCAGCCGAACCAGCGGGGCTCGCCCAGCAGGCTCACCGCCACGAAGATCGTCGCGAACGCCGTGATGGCCGATCCGGCCGCCTGGCCGACGGTCAATCCGCCGCCGACCGCCATGGCGCTCACGCAGATTCGCTCCAGCCGCGACCCCAGCGGCGCGGCCACCCAACCGGCCCAGCCCAGCCACGACAACACCGCCAGCGCCAACGCCCAGGGCCGGTGCAACAGCTCCGCGTTCACCGACGACGACACCACGGCGACGAGCCCCACCAGGCGAAGCAGCCTGGACAGGGTCGAGGAGGGGTCGAAGATCGACATCGCTCTCAGTGTGCCGCAACCGCATGGACCTGCTCGGCACGCCGGGCCAGTACCACTGCGCGTCCGGCCCGATTCAGCGCCACCGTGAGCAGAATGGCCCCGACCGAGGTGACCGCCGCCGCCCCGGCGAGGTGCGCGACCACATCCACACCGATCCGCATCGCCATAAGCACCAGCCATAGCAGCGTCCCGGCCATGCCGGTCCGCGCCTCCAATCCCTGTGCACCCGAGCGGACCTGCGACAGCAGGCCCATCACCAGTCCGATCCCGCCCGCCAGCAGCGCCGACACCGTCAGCAGCGCCACCGCGGTCACGCCGAGCCCACCGCTCACCACCGACTTCATCTGCAGGAATCCGACCAGCCCGAGAATGATCGGCCCCCGCCACAACCGACTCTGATCCAGCGACTGCCACCGCGTCTGCCGATGCATGATCCAACCGACCACGATCACCGCGACCAGACCCGAGACCACCGCGTTCTGCAAATTCATGCCTCTACGGTCGCGCCCCAGGCCGCTACGACCCACCACCCGCGGGTGGAGACGGGGTGGAAAACCCGTCCGTGCGGCCGTCCGTCCGGACGCCGCCGACCGGCAACATGTCGCCACGACGACGCGAGAGCGCCACCGATCCAGCCTGCGCGAGGGCGGGCATTGAGCGCCGCCACCTCGTCTCGACGGTATTGCGCCGATCAGCGTTTCCCGGCGCGAATCAGTGGCGCGGCACCTCGGCGGGTATCACAGGGCGAAACTAATCCGGCCAGACGGGGTGGCGCTTCTCCAGGAAGGCGGCCATTCCCTCGCGGGCGCCGGGTAATTGGGAGGCGGCGGCCATGACTTCGCGGGCGAGGGTGTAGGCGTCGGCTTCGGGGCGGTCGAGTTGGGCGTAGAGGGTGCGTTTACCGAGGGCCTTGGAGGCGCGGCTGCCGCGGGTGGCGCGGGTGAGGAGGTCGGTGACGGCGGTGTCGAGGTCGGCGTCGGGGACGGCGTAGTTGATCAGGCCCCAGTCGACTGCCGTCTTCGCGTCGATGACGTCGCCGGTGAGGGCGAGTTCCATGAGGCGTTTGCGACCGATGGAGCGGGCGACGGGGACGGCCGGGGTGTGGCAGAACCAGCCGCCCTTGCCGCCGGGGAGGGCGAAGCCCGCGGATTCGGCGGCCACGGCCAGGTCGCAGGAGGCGACCAGTTGGCAGCCCGCGGCGGTGGCCAGGCCGTGGACGCGGGCGATCACCACCTGCGGCAGTTCTTCGAGGGTGGTCATCACCTGCTGGCACAGGGTGAGCAGGTCGCGCACGCCGAGCAGGTCGCGGCTCGCCACATCGGCGAAATCGTGGCCCGCGCTGAACACCGGTCCGGCGGCGGCCAATACGAGCCCGGTCGCATCGGTGTCGCCGGCGGCGCGGAAGGCGGCCAGCAGTTCGGTGAGGTGGTCGGCGGACAGCGCGTTGCGGCGGTCGGGCCGGTTCATGGTGACGGTGAGGGTGTCGCCGTCGCGCTTCACGAGCAGGTGCCGGTACTCCGTCATGGGTCCACGGTAATCCTCACACCGGTGACGGCGTCGCAGGATTCAGGCGCAGCCAGCGGCCCGTCGACGGAATCCCGTTGGCGTCCACCACGACCAGGAGATACCAGCCGGGCGGCGCGAGGGCCGGATTCGAGGGCATGGCGACGGTGAGCGTGCCGGGCGCGGCCGGGGTGATCGGCAGGTCGATCAGGCGTTGATTGTTGTCGCAGGAGTGGGTGCAGGAGGTCGGGTGCATCAGACTCACCTCCCGCACGGCGGCCGTGGTGGTCAGGGTCAGTTCGGCCCCGTATTCGAGTGCGACCGTGGACATCTCGAACTCCGGCCGCGAACCCTTGAAAAGGTATGGCGGCCAGAAGACTTCGATGCGCAGCTCCTCGGTCTTGCGCATCGGATTCGACCCGGCCGTCACCACCTTGCCGTCCGGCGTCACCAGCGCCACGGAGTGGTACAGCCGCGCCACCCGTTGCGGCGCTGTCGCGGACCAGGTTCCGGCGACCGGATCGTAGATCTCGGCGTGCGGCGGCACCATGTCCGCCATCTCCTCCATGGCCGATCCGCCGGCCGCCAGCACCGTCCGGTCCGGCAGGATGACCGCGCACACGTGCATGCGGGCGTGCATCATCGGCGGACCGGCACGGTAGGCGGGCGCGGCGGCGGCCAGATCCGCGATGCGGGTGTCGGCGGTCGCGCGGCCGGGACCGTGCGGGTCGACGAAGCCGCCGCCGAGCAGCATGACCTGCTGTGACTGCGCGGGCGGCAGCAGCACACTCGTGGACTGATTGCGCGATTCCGGATCGAACAGCCCCGGGACCTCGGTGACCGCGCCGGTCGCGGTGTCCCAGATCGACGGGCGCATCCCGTTGTCGGTGCCGTACTGGCCGCCGGTGTAGAACACCCGGCCGTCGGCGAGCAACACCAGGTGGGCGTACATCGGAATCGGCCCGGGCACCGGCAGCGTCGACCAGGTCAGGGTCTCGGGATCGAAGAGTTCCGGCGTCTCCGACAGGAAGCCCTCGTCGCCGAGACCCGAGACTGCCACTACCTCACCGGTTTTCAGCGCGGCGAGGGTCGGATACCAACGGCCGTAGGACATGTCGGGCTGCGCGTTCCACGTCAGGGTCCGCGGGTCGAACAGCAGGGCGTCGCGCAGGCCGTAGAACGGGTCGTACTGCTTGGTGCCGCCGACGGCCAGCAGCCGCCCGTCGGGCAGGAACGCCTGGCCCGTGCAGAACAGGTCGATCGGCGTCGCGGGCGCGTCGAGTCCCGGATTCGGGTAATGCCAGACCCGCGTGCGGAAGTCGTGGGCGTTCAAGCGATCCGGGTCGTTGCCCGATCCGGCGAAGAACAGCACATCACCGGTGTACAGCAGGGCGGCGTGCACCGGATTGATCTCGGTGCCGAAATCCAATATGCGCCAGGTGCCTTCGGTCGCGGCGTTTGTCAGGTCGGTCTCGACGTCGAGCACCCGCAGATATCCGGCATTGACGCCCTCCGGATTGTCGATGGCGCACAACACCATTCGGGGCGCACCGTCAGCGTGCGGCAGCACGGCGACGGCCGCGCCCTGGTTCTCCCAGAATCCCCAGTCGGGCACCCGCGACCAACGGCTCCACCCGTCCACGCAGTGCCCGCTACCGTCCAGCCCCCAGCCGACGGTGTACACCCCACCGTTCTCGCCCTGCGGATTGTCGATCGCGAACACGATCAACTCCGGTCGCCCGTCCCCGTCCAGGTCGGCGACGGTCAGGCCCGCACCCTGGTTCTCCCACCCCCACCAGTCCGGAATCGCCACCCACGGCGTCCATTCGGCCACCGAGCAGTCCGCGGCGAGCCCCTTGGCGAGCCGGAACTGCCCGCTGTTCTGGGCATCCGGATTGTCGACGGTCATGACCACCAGCACGGGTTGCCCGTCGAGCCTGGTCATGCAGATGTCCGCGCCCTGGTTCTCCCAGCCGAACCAGTCCGGAACCTGTTGCCACGCAGTCCATCCGCCGGTAACCGTGCCATCCGGGGCGAGGTCGCGGCCGATGCGGTAGTAGCCCTGGTTCTGACCCGCCGGATTGTCGACGAGGAAGACCACCAGATCCGGGCGGCCATTGCCGTTCAGATCCCCGAGGGCGATGCCCGCGCCTTGGTTCTCCCAACCCCACCAATCGGGCACCTCGAGCCACGGCCCCCACTCCCCCACCGTGCCGTCGGCGGCCAGGCCGTGCCCGATCCGATAGTTGCCGGTGTTCTGACCCGCGGGATTGTCGACTTTCAGGACCACGACGTCGAGCGTCCCGTCGCCCGTCAGGTCGGCGACGGCGATGCCGCAGTCCTCGTTGTCCTGCGCGAACCAATCCGGGATCGGAACGAATTGTCCTGCCACACAACCCATCATGATCGTCCGCGCCGGATACGGCATCCAATGTCCGGATAGTCCTGATGACGGGTGCCCGATCACGCCATATCGCCGATTACGCCAGGTTATCGAAAACGCTCCCCGGCGGTTGCCACTCCCATTAACCTGCGAAACACTCTCGTTTCACATACCTGAGGAAGTCATATGAGAAAGACACTCTGGGCCAACGGTCTCGCCCTCACCGCCGCCGCCCTGCTGGCGAGCGCCGGCGCCGCGGACGCCGCCGTGCCGACCAGCATGGGCAGCGACTCCACCTTCAAGGTCGGCGTCGACATCCAGCCGGGCGTCTATAAGACCACGACCGCGGGCACCGTGTGCGCCTGGGCGCGGCTGTCCTCGATCACCCCGAGCGTCACCATCGAGGCGGGCGGCGCGGTCGGCGGCACCGCGACCGTCGAGATCAAGTCCACCGACGTCGCGTTCTACACCAGCGGTTGCGGCACCTGGTCCCTGACCACCACCACGACCACCGGCTCCTCGGGCCTGGGTAGCGGCTCCAGCAGCGGCAGCCTCGGCAGCGGCGGCCTCGCCGGCCTGCTCTCGGGCGGATCCAGCACGCTGTCCAGCAAGTAGGCGACGCATCGCTTTCCGGCCGCTGCCGCCGCACCCCTCAGCCAGGCACGGCCGGTTCGAATGCGGGGGCCCGCCCACCCGGAGTCGGCGGGCCGACCCGCACCGCGGGCCGGGCATCACGGTGCCCGGCCGCGCGGTGAGAGATCAACATTCGCAGCAGGATTCCTCACAGCAGCAACAGGATTCCTCGCAGCAGCAGCATCCTTCGCCGCAGCAGACGCAGCCCTCGCAGCACGGAATGCAGCAGCCGCTGCGGCGGCGCGCGGGGCCGTAATAGCCCTGGCCATACCCCGGTGGCGGACCGTAGCCGTAGCCGGGCGGCGGGCCCCACGGGTCGGGGCCGCGACGACGCCAGCGACTCATGGGCGCTACGACGGTGCCGGGATTCGGCGCGGTGGCGGTGCTGTGGGTGGCGCAGGCAGGTCCGTGACCGCCGAAGGTCCGGGCCACCGAACGGCCCAGTTCATGCTTCAGAAGTTTGTGGATCAGCCGCTTGTCGGCGAATTCCACCTCGGCCAAGGCCAATTCGATGCCGAGTAGCGCGTCCGTGCACAGCCGGTGCGCCTCGGCTACGTCGGTTCCCGTGGCGGCCAGCGGATTCCACTTGCCTTGCGCGAGATCCTCGCCCAGATCTTCGACCGCGTCCACGAGATGGGCTATGCGGCCGAACAATCGGCCCACCTCGATCAGCGCCGCCTGATTGCCCGGCTTGCCCGCGAGGATGGCGGTGTGGCCGAAGGCGGCCGCCGTCGCGGTCTCGGTGGGCTCGGTGACCTCAAGCAACGGGGTGCCGACCACCGCCGCGGCCTCGATCTCCGTTTGGCGATCCACCGCCGTCACCAGCACGGCGGTGTCGAAACCGAGCTCGGCCCCGGTGGATTCACCCTGCCGGGCCCAGCGCCGGGCGAGCGCGCGGGCGGCGGGCCGGAATCCGGCCGTGCCCGCCATACCGTCGTGATCGTCCACATGATCGCGCACCTTCGCGGCGGCCAGCACCAGCGAGACGGTGGCGGCCAGCCGCACGCAGTCACCGGTGGCGACATCCGCGCGCTTCATGCCGCGCAGCGGGCAGGGCCCGGCGACGCGGCGGGTGGGCGACGCCGTGGACTGCGCCTCCACCAGGGCCGAAATGATCAGCCCGTCGTAATTGGTTGCCAGGCGGGCGCTCTGGCCGTGATCGTCACGCAGTGCGAGGCACAGCCCGCACAGTTGCGCCAGCCAAGCCCGCCCGAGTTCCTCGCCCAGCCGATGACGGCAGGGCCGGATGATGCCGAACACCCTATCGACGGTAACCCCTCTTTCGGGATTCGGCCCGCGGAATCGTGATCAGGGATTTTGGACGGCGTAGATCGAATCCTCTTGTGCGACACCGCAATACCAAGGCCGGGCAAAGACTCTCTAATGCCTGGCCAGCGCCGCGAACTCTTCTGCGAGCGGGACCGGACGGTCGGCCGACCACGCCAGGCTCACCTCGTTCGGCGCGAGATCGGGCACCGGGACGTAGGTGATGTCCGGGCGGGTATAGAACGTCATCACCGACAGCGGCAGGAAGATGATGCCGTGGCCCGCGGCGACATGTTCGAGCTTCTCCTCGACGCTGCGGAAGACCGGGACGCCGGGGCGATCGGTGCGCAATTCGGTTGCCAGCGCACGCCATTCGGGGACCAGATCGGGATCCTGGAGCAGGTGCTCGTCCGCGAGATCGGCGACGGCCAGCACCTCCTTGCTCGCCAGGCGATGATCGGCGGGCAGCACGACCACGCGCGGTTCGGTGTAGAGCGGCCGAATGGTGAGTCCGCGCGGATCGACCGGCAGCCGCACCATGCTGACATCGACGCGGCCGTCATGAATCACCGCGACCTGGTCGAACCAGTCGGTGCGCACCAGGTCGACCTCGAGTCCGGGATGCCGGTCGGTGAGCGCGCGCACGGCCGTGGTCACGATGAGGCCGGGCATGAAACCGACGGTGAAGGTATCGGCGCCCCGGTCCGCGCGAATCACCCTGCGCCGCAGGGCTTCCGCCGAGGCCAGCAGCGGTTTGGCATCGGCCAGCAGCTGCTCCCCCGCGGCCGTCAACGCCGTCCCGCGCCGATCCCGCGCGAACAGCCGCGCCCCCAGCTCCTCCTCGAGCGCGCGGATCTGCCGCGACAGCACCGGCTGCGCGATGAACAGCTGCTCGGCGGCGCGGCCGAAGTGCAGGTGTTCGGCCACCGCCACGAAGTAGCGCAGCTTGCGCAGATCGACATCGCTCATGATGCCTTCAGGGTATTACAGGCGGCGGTATAGGTCTTGGACGAGCGGCGGCCCCGGAACCGAAGGTGGAGAGGCAAACCCGAACAGCAGTTCCCCGAAAGGAAATCCGATGTCACTCGACGGACAGCACGTCGTCATCCTGGGCGGCACCTCCGGAATCGGCTACGCCGTCGCCGCCGCGACCGCCGCACGGGGCGCGAAGGTCACCGTCGCCTCCAGCCGCCAGCAGAACGTCGACCGCGCGGTGGCCGAACTCCCGTCCGGCGTCACCGGCGTGGTCGCGGATCTCGCTGACGCCAACCGGATTCGCACGCTCTTCGACGAGCTGGGCAGCTTCGACCATTTGGTCTACACCGCCGGTGAGCCGCTGCTGCTCTCCCCCGTGGCCGATCTGGATATCGACGCGGCCCGGAAGTTCTTCGAGCTGCGCTACTTCAGCGTGCTGGCGGCCGTGCAGGCGGCCGCACCCCACCTGCGGCCGGACGGTTCGATCACCCTGACCACCGGCACCGCCGGGCCGCGGCCGGTACCCGGATCGTCGGTCACCTCCAGCGTCTGCGGCGCGGTCGAGGCCCTCACCCGCGCGCTGGCGGTCGAACTCGCGCCGATCCGGGTGAACGCGGTCATGCCCGGCGTGGTCCGCTCACCGCTGTGGAACTTCCCCGAAGACCTGCGCGAGCAGTTCTACGCCGACACCGCCGCCAATACTCCCCTGCGGCGCATTGCCGAAGTCGACGACATCGCACAGGCATTCGTCTTCTTCCTGACCCAGCCCCACGCCACCGCCACCGTCCTTCCGCTGGACGGCGGCGCGGTCCTCGCCTGAATTACCGGGCCGCGCGGCGGGCAGCCAGGTAGCCGAAGACCAGGGCGGGGCCGATGGTCGCGCCGGGACCTGCGTAGGTGTGGCCCATGACCGGGGCGCTGGCATTGCCCGCGGCGTACAGGCCGTCGATGGGTGAGCCATCCTCGCGGAGGACTCGCCCGTCGACGTCGGTCACCAGGCCGCCCTTGGTGCCCAGGTCGCCGGGGACCAGCTTGGCCGCGTAAAACGGACCGGTCTCCAGCGCACCGAGATTCGGGTTCGGGTGCTGGCGCGGATCGCCGTAGTAGTTGTCGTAGGCGCTGTCGCCGCGGCCGAAGTCGGGATCCTTGCCCGCGGTGGCGAATTCGTTGAACCGGGTCACGGTCGCCTGGAGTTTCTCGACCGGGAGACCGATCTTCTCCGCGAGTTCCGGCAGCGAGTCGGCTCGGGTCAGTGCGCCGGACTTGAACCACCGGCCCGGCAGCGGCTGTCGCGGCGGGACGCCCGCGAACTGGTAGCGGTTGCGGTAGCGCTGGTCGAAAATCAGCCAGGCGGGCAGGTTTTCGGCCGGGCCCTCGCCCTGTCCGTTGCGGCCGCCGTACATGCGGTGGGTGGCCTCGACGTAGGGCAGGCACTCGTTCATGAAGCGCTCGGCGCGGTCGTTGACGACCAGGCTGCCCGGCAGGTTGCGTTCGGCCAGGCAGAACCAGGCCTCGCGGGGCAGCGGGATGGACGGGCCCCACCAGGCGTCGTCCATGAATTCGACCGCGCCGCCGACGGATTGACCCGCGCGGATGCCGTCGCCGGTATTGGCGGCCGCGCCGACGGTCCAGTCGGTGCCGATGGGGGCGCGCTGGTACTGCTTGCGCATCACCTCGTTGTGCTCGAAGCCGCCCGCCGCGATGACCACGCCGCGCCTGGCGGTGAGCACTTGCTCGCAGCCGTCGCGCAACACCACCGCGCCGGTCACCCGGCCGTCCTCGGTGGTCAGCTCGAGCAGCGGAGTGTCCAGCCACAGCGGCACCTTCGCCTGGATCAGGCCCGCCCGCAGCATGGCGGAGAAGGCCTGGCCGCGGGCGAGCATCCGCCGCCGCAGGACCGTCGCGGCCAGCCAGCGCCCGGCGATCCCCATGGCGGCCAGCGGGCTGCGGGGGTTGCGCAGGCCCAGATGCAGCTGACGGAATTCCGTCTGCGTCACAACGACATTCTTGGGTGCTCGGGCGTAATCCGGTTCCAGCGTGTCCAATTCGGCACCCAGGCCCTTGGCGTTGTAGGGCACCGGCTCCACGGATCGTCCGTGCGAGCGCCCGCCGGGAGCTTCCGGGTAGTAGTCGGAATAGCCTGGCACCCAGCGCATCCGCAGCGGTAAGTGCGCGGCCAGGAAGTCGAACACCTCCGGCCCGCGATCGAGATAGGTGTCGATCCGCACCGGATCCACCCCCGCCCCGACGATCTCCTTCAGATAGACGCGCGCGGCCTCGAGGTCATCGGCGGGCGCTTCCCGGCGCAACACCGAGTTTCCCGGAATCCATACGCCGCCACCGGATCTGGCCGTGGACCCGCCCCAGTGCCGCGCCTTCTCGACGATGACCGCCGACAGCCCGTGCTTCGCCGCGGTGAGCGCCGCGGCCATGCCCGCCGCACCCGAGCCCACGACGATCAGATCGAACGTCCCGGCGGTTTCCCTGTCGTCCTGCATGTTTCCTCTATCTTCGTGTTCTGTTGTGTCGGCCCGCGCACGGCTGTATCGACCCGGACAAGGCTCAGCCGTCCACGCGCCAGCGTTCGCCGACCACGGCGTCGAGGGCACCCTCCACGCACACCGCCAGCGACATCTCCGGATGCCCGGAAGCCCGAAGCCATTGCAGGTAACCGAATTCCGCCGCCGCGAGCATGAGGTGTACCAGCAAACCCGGAGTGCTGTCCTCCCGGGGATCCCGCCCCATGCGCTCCCCGACCAGCTCAACGAGCCGAGCCCGGTGTTCCGCGGTGATCAACGCCACCCGCTCCAGCAGATGCGGAGCCGTCCGGAACGCCGCGCGCCAGTGTTCGAGCTCCACCGCCGCCAGCGCCGTCGACCGCGCCAGAATCGACTGTGCCAGAGCCACATCGGCGGGTTCGTCGGCCGCGCGCTCCTCGAGCAGCGCCACGATCCCGGCGCCGCCCTCGCGCACCGGATCCAGCAGCAGATCGTCCTTGCTCCGCACGTGCCGGAAGTAGGTGCTGGCCGACACCCCGGCCGCCGCGGCGATCTCCTCCGTCGTCACCTCCGCGAACCTCTTGGCCGCGAACAGTTCGTAAGCCGCCCGCTGGATTTCGTCGCGCACCTGCCGGCGCTGCCGCTCCCGCAATGACATTCGGCCTCCTTCCGCCATTGCGAGTATCTGCCGATATGAGAGTTACTGTCAACAAGGAATCCGCTGTCACCTAGCGTCGATCGGCCGCGCAACGTCCCAGCACTCACCATCATGGGAATCGGCTATGAATTGTCGGCACGGCTAGGAGGGTTCGACTTGGTCACGATCATCGGCGGCGGCATTGCCGGATCGGCGTTGGCGGGTGCGCTCGCCAGAGCCGGCACCCCGGTCACCCTCTACGAGCAGCAACCGAAAACCCCAGGTGGCAGCCCATTCCTGTGTATCGACGGGCGCGGCCACCGGGCACTCGCGGGTCTGGGCATCGACGAGTCGGTCCTGCACGCCGCCTCCGGCGCTCTCACCGGCGGTCTCGAATACACCGACAGCGTCGGCCACCACGGCGAGATCCCGGGCCAGGGCCATCGATTCTGGTTACGCCGCAACCTCATGGCGATCTTGATGGACTACGTCACCACCTCCGACGCCGAGACCCATTTCGGCACGCCGGTCACCGACCTCACCGAGATCGACGACGAGCTGATCATCGCCGCCGACGGCATCGACTCGCGCGTGCGCGCCCGGCTCGAACCCGACCGCACCCCGCTCTACGCGGGCGACGTTGTGCTCTACGGCACCACCACCGAACCGCTCGCGCTACCCACCACCCCCGCCACCCTGCACATATTCGCCGAAATCTCCCCTGCCGGAAACGTTTCCAGCACCCTCGGCCACATCTGGCGACCCGGCGACCCGACCGCCCTCTGGTTCCTGCGACTCCCCCGGCCACCGCTGCCCGGCACCGACGAACTCGGCCTGCGGCCGATCGCCGCATGGGCCGACAAGATCCGCGCCGCCACCCCCACCACCCGCTCGATCGTCGAAACCTTCCTCGACACCACCGAATCGGTCCACGTCAGCAATGCCCGCAACGTCTCCCTCGACGCCGCGGCGCCCCCGCGAGATTCGCTGCTGCTCATCGGCGACGCCGACCACGCCATCACCCCGGCGGCCGGTGTCGGCGCCCGCGAGGCATTGGAGGACGCGCACGCCGTCTACCGCGCCCTCACCTCGAACACCTCCCCCGCCGCCGCCATGGCCGAACGCCGCCGCCGCATCATCGCCGACCGCGCCGAGGCCGCCGGCGCCCGGCGCTCGGTACGCCGCACCGGCCCATAGTCTTTCGACCGGTGCGGCGGCTTCGCCCTAGGCCCGGCGCAGCGCCAGCACCGGAATGGTGCGAATCCCCGCGGTCTTCTCGGCATACCCCGCGAAGCCCGGGTACCGGGTGGCCTGAATGTCGTAGATGCGGTCGCGATCGGCGCCGGTCACCTCGGAGACCTGAACCGGAAACGTCTCGGTCCCGACCTCGACCTCGGCCTGCCCGGCATCGATGAGGTTGTAGTACCAGGCCGGATGCTTCGGCGCGCCCGCCGCCGACGCGAAGATGTACATCACCTTCGGATCCTGCTCATCGGCCTGATACATCAGCGGCGTCACCCCCGCCTTGCCCGACTTCCGCCCGCGGTGGTGCACCAGGATCATGGGAGCGCCTTCGAAAGGCCCGCCCACCCGACCTTCATTGGCCCGGAACTCATTGATGATTTGGGTATTCCAGTCATCGCTCATGATCGTCATTCTGCCGAAAAGGGCCGGGCATCCAGTGGATGCCCGGCCCTTCGAGAGCGGAAAGATACCGGTCGTTACGGCAGCGGACCGCCGGCGGCGATCGCCGAGAGGGTGGCGAATTCGTCGCCCTTCAGCGAGGCAC
Organism: Nocardia sp. JMUB6875; assembly: GCF_041154655.1. Taxonomy (NCBI): domain Bacteria; kingdom Bacillati; phylum Actinomycetota; class Actinomycetes; order Mycobacteriales; family Nocardiaceae; genus Nocardia; species Nocardia sp. JMUB6875. Next base: position 32,461 of record NZ_BAAFGR010000031.1, on the reverse strand, counting down.
CGCCCACGAGCGCGCCGTCGATATCGGTCTGGCCGACCAGCTCGCCGACGTTCTTGGCGTTGACCGAGCCGCCGTAGAGCACTCGGACGCCCGCGGCCACTTCGGGATTCGCCAGTTCGGCGAGCTCCTTGCGGATGGCGCCGCAGACCTCCTGGGCGTCGGCCGGGGTGGCGACCTTGCCGGTGCCGATGGCCCAGACCGGCTCGTAGGCGATGACGACCTTGGCGATCTCCTCGGCGGTCAGGCCCTTGAGCGAACCGCGCAACTGCTCGAGGTTGTAGGCCACGTGGGTCTTGGTCTCGCGCACGCCCAGGCCCTCACCGATGCAGACGATCGGGGTGATGCCGTACTTGAGCGCCTGCTTGGTCTTCGCCAGCACCGTGGCGTCGTCCTCGTTGTGGTACTGACGCCGCTCGGAGTGGCCGACCACGACGAACGAGCAGCCCAGCTTCGCGAGCATGGAACCGCTGATCTCGCCGGTGTAGGCGCCCTCGTCGTGGGTGGACACGTCCTGGGCACCGTAGGTGATCAGCAGGCGGTCGCCCTCGACCAGCGTCTGCACGCTGCGGATGTCGACGAACGGCGGGATCACCGTGACGTCGACCTTGTCGAAGTACTTCTCCGGCAACGCGAACGCGATCTTCTGCATCAGAGCGATGGCCTCGAGGTGATTGAGGTTCATCTTCCAGTTGCCGGCGATCAAAGGCTTACGTGCCATGGTTCAGTCCTCCAGAACCGCGAGGCCGGGAAGTTCCTTGCCCTCCAGGTATTCCAGCGACGCGCCGCCACCGGTGGAGATGTGCGAGAAACCGTCATCGGGCAGGCCGAGGGTGCGCACGGCCGCGGCCGAGTCGCCGCCGCCGACCACCGTGAACGCGCCCTTGGACGTGGCGACCGCGATCGCCTCGGCGACACCGCGGGTGCCGGCCGAGAACTTCTCGAACTCGAACACGCCCATCGGGCCGTTCCAGAACACCGTCTTGGCCTCGGTCAGCAGCGCCGCGAAACGCTTGGTCGACTCGGGACCGATGTCCAGGCCCATCCAGCCGTCGGGAATCTCGTTGGCCGCCACGGCCTTCGAGTCCGCGTCGGCGGCGAACTTGTCCGCGACGATGATGTCCACCGGCAGGTGGATGACGTCGGCGTACTTGTCCAGCAGCCCCTTGCAGGTCTCGATCATCTCCTCCTGCAGCAGCGAGGTGCCCACCGAAAGGCCCTGTGCCGCAAGGAAGGTGAAGCACATGCCGCCACCGATGACCAGGGTGTCGACCTTCGGCGCGAGCGCCTCGATGACCGCCAGCTTGTCGGAGACCTTCGAGCCGCCCAGCACGACCGCGTACGGCCGCTCGGTGTCGGTGGTGAGCTTGCGCAGCACCTCGGTCTCGGCCGCGACCAGATTGCCCGCGTAGTGCGGCAGCAGCTTGGCCACGTCGTAGACCGACGCCTGCTTGCGGTGCACGACACCGAAGCCGTCGGACACGAAAGCGCCGTCGTCGCCGACGAGTTCGACCAGGGCCTTGGCCAGCTTGGTCCGCTCGGCGTCGTCCTTGCTGGTCTCGCGCGGATCGAAACGCACGTTCTCGACCAGCATGACGTCGCCGTCGGTCAGGCCCTCCGAGCGCGAGAGGGCGTCGTAGCCCACCACGTCACCGGCGAGCTGGACATTGCGGCCCAGCTCCTCGGCCAGCCGCGCCGCCACGGGAGCGAGCGAGAACTTCGGGTCCGGCTCACCCTTCGGGCGGCCCAGGTGCGCGGTCACGACGACCTTGGCGCCGGCCTCGGCCAGCGCCTTGATGGTCGGCGCGGACGCGATGATGCGGCCCGGGTCGGTGATGACGCCGTTGTCGAGGGGCACATTGAGGTCGGAGCGCACCAGCACGCCCCGGCCCTCGACACCCTCGTTCAGCAGATCCTGGAGAGTCTTGATCGTCATCGGCGCTTACAGGGACTTGCCGACGAGGCCGACCAGATCGGCGAGGCGGTTGGAGTAGCCCCACTCGTTGTCGTACCAGGAGGCGACCTTGACCTGCTTGTCGATGACCTTGGTCAGCGGCGCGTCGTAGATCGAGGAGTGCGGGTCGGTCACGATGTCGGAGGAGACGATCGGGTCCACGTTGTACTTCAGGATGCCCTTCATCGGGCCGTCCGCGGCGGCCTTCATGGCGGCGTTGATCTCGTCGATCGAGGCGGCCTTGGCCAGGTCCACGGTCAGGTCGGTGATCGAGCCGGTCGGGACCGGCACGCGCAGCGCGTAGCCGTCCAGCTTGCCGAGCAGCTCGGGCAGCACCAGGCCGATGGCCTTGGCGGCGCCGGTGCCGGTGGGCACGATGTTCAGCGCGGCGGCGCGGGCGCGACGCAGATCCTTGTGCGGGGCGTCCTGCAGGTTCTGGTCCTGGGTGTAGGCGTGAACCGTGGTCATCAGGCCACGCTCGATGCCGAAGGAGTCGTTGAGCACCTTGGCGATCGGGCCCAGGCAGTTGGTGGTGCACGAGGCGTTGGAGATGATGTTCTGCGAGCCGTCGTACTTGTCGTCGTTCACGCCCATCACGATGGTGATGTCCTCATCGGTGGCGGGCGCGGAGATGATGACCTTCTTGGCGCCGGCGGCCAGGTGGCCCTTGGCCTTGGCGGCGTTGGTGAAGATGCCGGTGGACTCGACGACGACGTCGACGCCCAGGTCGCCCCACGGCAGGGCCGCCGGGCCCTCCTTGATCTCCAGGGCGCGGATCCGCTGCTCGCCGACCACGATGTAGTCGCCGTCGAGGGAAACGTCCTGCGGCAGGCGGCCGAGGATGGAGTCGTACTTCAGCAGGGTGGCAAGGGTCTTGTTGTCGGTCAGGTCATTGACCGCCACGATCTCGATATCGGTGGTGCCGAGGGCCTTCTGTGCCTCGACGGCGCGGAAGAAGTTGCGCCCGATACGGCCGAAGCCGTTGATCCCTACCCGGACAGTCACGTTTTCGCTCCTCAGCTTTGCGGATCGTTTCCGTTGCGCTTCTAACACTAGACCGGTAACGGAAACATCACGGACACACCCCCGCCACGGTGAACTACGAAACGTTCACTTTCGCCACAGACGCCCGGAAGCGCCGCGACCCAACGGGTTGCGACGCTTCCGGATGGTTGTTTTCCGGCCCCGGGGCGGCTCCGTTTCGGCAATCACGGAGTAGCCCGCGTGATTCAGGCCTCTTCGAGCAGCTCTGCGGTGACGGCACTTTCGGTATCGGGCACGCCGAGTTCCTTGGCGCGCCGGTCCGCCATCGACAGCAAACGCCGAATCCGGCCCGCCACAGCGTCTTTCGTCATCGGCGGCTCGGCCAGCTGGCCCAGCTCCTCCAGCGACGCCTGACGGTGCAGCACGCGCAGCTTGCCCGCGGCGGCCAAATGGTCCGGCACATCGTCGGCCAGTATTTCCAGTGCCCGCTCGACCCGCGCCGCCGCCGCTACGGCCGCCCGCGCCGAACGCCGGAGGTTGGCATCGTCGAAATTCGCCAGCCGGTTGGCCGTCGCCCGGACCTCGCGGCGCATGCGCCGCTCCTCCCAGGTGAGCCGGGTGTCCTGCGCACCCATGCGGGTGAGCAGGGCGCCGATGGCCTCGCCGTCGCGCACCACCACGCGATCGGTGCCGCGCACCTCGCGCGCCTTGGCCGAGATGCCCATGCGCCGGGCCGCGCCCACCAGGGCCAGTGCGGCCTCGGGGCCCGGGCAGCTCACCTCGAGCGCCGAGGAGCGGCCCGGCTCGGTGAGCGAGCCGTGCGCGAGAAACGCCCCGCGCCAAGCGGCTTCGGCATCGCCGATGCTGCCGCCGACCACCTGTGCCGGTAGACCGCGCACCGGACGGCCGCGCACGTCGAGCAAACCGGTCTGGCGCGCCAGCGCCTCGCCTTCCTTGGAAACCCGCACTACATACCGGGAAGTCTTCCGGAGCCCGCCGGCGCCGAGCACATGCACGTCCGAGCCGTAGCCGTACAGCTCGAAGATCTCTCGACGCAGCCGACGCGCGATGGAACCCATGTCCACCTCGGCTTCGACGATCACTCGACCGCCGACGATGTGCAATCCACCGGCGAACCGCAGTAGCGCGGACAGTTCGGCCTTGCGCGAACTCACCTGAGATACAGAGAGTCGGCTCAGCTCGTCCTTCACTTCCGCTGTCATCGCCACGAGACGCGCTCCTTTCCACCCAACCCGGACCGCACACGTTGGCCCATATGCCGTCCTTCGACTCGAAGCCCTGCTGATTCCGGCCGAGGTTGCCGGATCACCTGATCCAATGCGGCGGCAAGCTTTCCGGGGTGGTGCCGGTCCGTCCCCGCCTCGGCGACATCAGCGAAGGTTACTCGCGCACGCAGCTGTTCGGCAGCTCTTGCCAGATGTTCGCGTTCCCTACCCTCGGGTACGGAACCCGAGTCGACCAAAACATGGTCGACTGTGAAATCCGGTGCGTGCTGGGACAATACATGCAGGTGCCGCTCAGCGGAGAATCCGGCCGTTTCGCCCGGTTCGGCAGCGAGGTTGAGCACCAGCACTTTCCGCGCCCGGGTATGCAGCAGCGCTTCGTGCAATTCGGGCACCAGCACATGCGGGATGACACTGGTGAACCAGCTCCCGGGGCCCAGCACCACCACATCGGCGTGCTCGATGGCCGAGGTCGCCTCCGGACAGGCGGGCGGATCCGAGGGGATCAGCCGCACCCGCCGCACCTTGCCGGGCGTGGTCGCCACCGCCACCTGGCCGCGAATGCAGCGGCTCACGCGCGGATCGCCTTCCAGCCCAGAGACATCCGCCTCGATGGTGAGGGCGATGGGCGACATGGGTAGCACGCGCCCGGTGATGCGCAGGACCTTCCCGGCCTCGTCGAGGGCGGCGACCGGATCGCCGAGCTCCTCGGTCAGGCCCGCCAGGATCAGGTTGCCCACCGAGTGCCCGGCCAGTGCGCCCGTCCCGCCGAAGCGGTGTTGCAAGGTTCGCGCCCAGATGCCGTCGGCCTCTTCGGCCAAGGCCGCCAACGCCATTCGAAGATCACCCGGGGGCAGCATGCCGAGCTCGGACCGCAGGCGACCCGAGGAGCCGCCGTCGTCGGCCACGGTCACCACCGCGGTGATCTTGCGCGTGAGCCGCCGGATGGCGGTCAGCGTCGAGTACAGGCCGTGTCCACCGCCGAGCGCCACGATGGCGGGATTGGCGGTACGGCCGTTCGTCTCAGTCATTCCCGCCCCAGATCCCGGTGGACCACACGGACCACAACCCCCGACTCATCGTCCGCGCCCAACGCATCGCACAAGGCTTCCGCCATCGCCACACTGCGGTGTTTGCCGCCGGTGCAGCCCACTGCCACGGTCATGTATCGCTTCCCCTCTTGGCGGTAACCCTCGGTCGTCAGGTCGACGAGATGCCGCGCGGTGTCCAGGTAGTCCTGGGCGCCCGGGCGCGACAAAACATACTCACTGACCGGGGCATCCTGTCCGGTCTTTTCGCGGAGTTCGGGAATCCAGTGCGGATTCGGCAGGAATCGCAAATCGAACACCATATCGGCGTCGAGCGGGACTCCGTACTTGAAACCGAACGATTGCACGGTCAGCTGCAGCACGGTGGCGGCGTCGCCGCCGTAGACCTCCTCGAGCTTGCGGTGCAGCTGGTGGATGGACAGCGCGGTGGTGTCGATGACCACGTCGGCGGCCGTCTTCACCGGGTCCAGGCGGCGGCGCTCGGCGGCGATGCCGGCGGTCAGCGTGCCGTCGGCGCTCTCGCTCTGCAGCGGATGACGCCGCCGCGCGAAACCGAAGCGGCGGATGAGCACATCGTCGGAGGCCTCGAGGAACAGGATCCGGGTGCGCACACCCGCCGCACGTAGGTGTTCGCCCACGGCCGCGAGGTTTCCGGTGAAGAAGCGGTTGCGCACGTCCATGACGAGCGCGAGTTTGCGGATGGGTGGTTCGGCTTCGGCGCCGAGTTCCACCATGCGCCCGATCAATTCGGGCGGGAGGTTGTCGGCGACGTAGTAGCCGAGGTCCTCGAGCACCTTGGCGGCGGTGCCGCGCCCGGCGCCGGACAGGCCCGTCACGATGACGACCTCGACCGGTGATGCGTCGGCTGCGGACCGTCCGCGGCGGGCGGTCGGCTGGGGATCAGATGTCTCGGTTGTCTTGCTGTTTTCGGCCGTATCGGTACTGGCTTCGACGCGCGTCATGTCCTACCGGTTCGTGTCTGGAGTTCCCTCGATCATCCTGCACCGATGCCCCGAAACGCGGCAGGCGCACGAGGGGAGCGAGACCTAGCTGTGATTTCTGCTCCCGACCTGCACACACGGCGTGTCGCAATTTTTCCGATCGGCGTGTCGCACTCTACCCGGTGAGTCCTGATTCGACGCGCCATGGCGCGCGGATCACGCGCCACACCGGTGCGCTATCGGAGTCACACTGTGCCCTCGGCATCACAATGCCCTGCGCAGACCTGCTGAAACCGACTGGCCTATGGAGTCTGCAGGGCCGCGAGCACTGCCTTCGCGGTCGCCACGCCGATGCCGGGGACCTCGATGATCTGCTCCACCGTAGCCTGCTTGAGTTTGGCGACGGATCCGAAGTGCTGGACCAGCGCGGTCTTGCGGGTCGCGCCGAGGCCGGGCACCGAGTCCAGCACCGATTCGGTCATCCGCCGCGAACGCTTGGAGCGGTGGAAGGTGATGGCGAATCTGTGCGCCTCGTCGCGGACGCGTTGCAGCAGGTATAGCGCCTCGCTGGTGCGCGGCATGATCACCGGATCCGGCTCGTTGGGGACCCAGACCTCTTCCAGGCGCTTGGCCAGGCCGATGACCGCGACATCGGTGATGCCGAGTTCGTCGAGGATCTCGGCGGCCGCATTCACCTGCGGCGCACCGCCATCCACCACGTACAGGTTGGGCGGGTACGAGAAGCGGCGCGGTTTCCCGGTTTTCGGATCGATGCCGGGCGGCAGATCCGAATCGACTGCGTCCGAATCGGATTCGAGCTCGGCGGCCTCGGCGGCGTCCAGATCGCGGCGCAGCTTGCCGAAGCGCCGCCGGGTCACCTCGGCGATGGAGCCGACATCGTCGGAGCGGCCGTCACCGGCGGCCTCCTTGATGCTGTAGTGCCGGTACTCGGACTTGCGGGCCAGGCCGTCCTCGAAGACCACCAGCGAGGCCACCACATCGGTGCCCTGCACGTGCGAGATGTCCACGCATTCGATGCGCAGCGGTGCGGAGTCCAGATCCAGCGCGTCCTGCAGCTCCTGCAGCGCGGCCGAGCGCGCGGTCAGATCACCGGCCCGCTTGAGCTTGTGCTGGGCCAGTGCCTCCTGGGCATTGCGCTGCACGGTCTCGGCGAGCGCCTTCTTGTCCCCGCGCTGCGGCACCCGCAGCTGCACCGCGGACCCTCGCAAGCCCGAGAGCCAGTTCTGTACCTGCTCATGGTCATTGGGCAGCGCGGGGACCAGCACCTCGCGCGGCACCACCGCTCCGGGCTGCTCGTCGCCGCTCTGGGCGGCCACCGCGGTCTGCTCGCCGTAGAACTGGGTGAGGAACTGCTCGACCAGCGCGGGCAACTCGCCGCCGACCCGAATCGCTTCCTGCTTGGCGTCCGCGGAGGCTCCCGTCTCCTCCGGGCCTTCGACGCGCGCGGCCGCGACCGGCCCCTCGGAGCCCGCGTCGGCTTCCGCGTCCGGATTCCCGACCGTCTCGTCGGGCTGTTCCAGGTCCAGGGCGTCGCCGGATTTGTCGACGACCCACCCGCGCTGACCACGCACGCGCCCGTCGCGCACGTGGAAGACCTGCACGGCGACCTCGAGTTCGTCCACAGCGAAGTTGATGACATCGGCGTCGGTACCCGTGCCCAGGACCACCGCCTGCTTCTCCAGCGCCCGCTTGAGCGCCTGCACGTCGTCGCGCAGCCGGGCGGCCTGTTCGAAGTCCAGCTCGTCGGCGGCGTCGTGCATGCGACGTTCGAGCTGCTTGACCAGCCGATCGGTCTTACCCGCGAGGAAGTCGCAGAAGTCGTCCACGATCTGGCGGTGCTCGGCCGCGCTCACCCGGCCGATGCAGGGCGCGGAGCACTTGTCGATGTAGCCGAGCAGGCAGGGGCGCCCGATCTGGCTGTGCCGCTTGAAGACTCCCGCCGAACAGGTGCGCACGGGGAACACGCGCAGCAGCAGATCGAGGGTCTCGCGAATGGCCCAGGCGTGCGCGTAGGGGCCGAAGTAGCGCACGCCCTTCTTGCGGGCGCCCCGGTAGACGAACACGCGCGGGTATTCCTCGTTGAGGCTGACCGCCAGCACCGGATACGACTTGTCATCGCGGTAGCGGACATTGAAGCGCGGATCGAATTCCTTGATCCAGTTGTATTCCAGCTGCAGCGCTTCCACCTCGGTGGACACCACGGTCCACTCGACGCCGGCCGCCGTGGTCACCATCTGCCGGGTGCGCGGGTGCAGCCCGGCCACGTCCGCGAAGTACGAGTTCAGGCGGCTCCGCAGGCTTTTCGCCTTACCGACATAGATGACCTGCCCGAACTTGTCCCGGAACTTGTAGACGCCGGGTTCGACGGGGATGGTGCCCGGGGCGGGCCGGTAGGTCGCGGGATCTGCCACGCATCCAGGTTAGTCATGCCCTCCGACACTCCCGCCGCGCCGGTGGCCTGCCATCCGCTGCGGTCGTGGCGACGAAGTATCGGCAAGATCAGTTCAGAGAGGGGAACGCCATGACCGGTCTGCGCTCGCGCCGCCGCTCGCTCGCCATCGCCGGGGCCCTGTGCCTGGCCGCCGCCGCGCTGGTGGCGGTCTCCGTGCCCGCCTCCGCCGAGTCCGAGCGCGGGCTCGACGCCGGGCACGGCGACTATCTGCGCCACGATTCGACCGTGATGCTGGTCTGCGGTGGGGCAGTTCAGGATTCGACCCCGGTGCTGCTGGTCGCCTAGGCGCGAAGGCCGAAAGCCACGCCGGAATTGCATGGCGTGCAGCTTTGCGTTGCCCGCACATACGCACCGCGCGCTCATCGGCGTCCGCGAGTCGCTCCCATCGGCCTCCGCGAGTCACCGGCGACGCGCCACGCCGGACAACCGATCTCCGCGAGTTTCGGCTGTCCGGCGCGTCTCGCGGTCAGTATGGGACGAACTGTTTCGATTGAACTGTCCGTATACGAGGGAGTTTGTTCGATGACCCAGCATCACCATCTCCACCCGCGCCGCCGCACGCTCGCCATCGGCTCCGCGCTCAGCATCGGCGCGGCGGGCCTGATCGCGGTGACGGGGGCCCCGGCCGCCCACGCCGACAATGTCTGCCGGATCGACAAGACCCTGGACACCGCCACCTTCACCTGCCCCGAGAACGCCTGGTACGCCGCGGTGGTGCAGTGCCTGGGCACCCGCCAGGTCGGCAGCGGCTTCCAGTCCCCCACCTACATCGTGGGCGATTCGCCGCGGCCGCTGATCCCCATGACCATCGAATGCAGTGGCGAGGGCAAGAAGGGCATCGTGCTCAACGCGTGGACCGACGGGCCGTTCTGACCCGCCAATCCTGTTCCCGGCTGTGAACTCAGGCGATCTCGCGCCGCAATTCCGGTGCGAGATCGCCTTTTTCACCGACCTCGACGGTGTCGAGCTCCAGCCAATCCGCCATCTCGCGCAGGCTTGCAGCGAGTGCACCCGCCACCCGCGCGGTATCGCGGCCGGGTTCGGCGAACGCGCCCGGCACCAGCAGCCGACCGGTCGACCGCTCCGCGCGCAGATCCACCCGCGCCACGATCTCGCCGTCGAGCAGGAACGGGAAGACGTAATACCCGTGCACGCGTTTGTGTTCCGGCGTGTAGATCTCGATGCGGTAGTGGAAGTCGAACAGCCGCTCGGTGCGATCCCGGAAGAAGATCAGCGGATCGAACGGGCACAGCAGCGCCGCACCCGTCACCCGGCGCGGGGTCCGCGCCTCGACATGCAGGTAGGCGGGCTTGTCCCAGCCCTCGACCCGCACCTGCTCCAGCTCCCCCGCGTCGACGAGTTCCGCGATGGCGGGCTCGGTCTGCACGCGTTTGAGCCGGTAGTAGTCGCGCAGATCGGTTTCGGCGCCGATCCCGTGCGCCCGCGCCGCCCGCCGCACCAGCTCCCGCACCGCATCGGCCTCGTCGAGTTCCGCCGAGAGCACCTCGGGCGGAATCACATTCGCGGCCAGGTCGTAATGCCGTTGGAAGCCCACCCGTTTGGGCACCGTCAGCTCCCCCGCCGCGAACAGCGCCTCGCACACCACCTTGGTGTCGCTGTAGTTCCAGCCCCAATTGTCCTTGGACCGTGGCCGATCCAGCTCCAGATGCTTCTCGATCTCCCCCGCCGTACTGGCCCCGAACTCCTTGACCACCCCGAGCACGTCATCGGCCAGCGACGGATTGCGTTCCAGGGTCTGCCGCATCCCGCCCCAACGGCCGTTGCGGTACTGCACCATGCGCCACCGCATGAGCGACCAGTCCTGAACCGGAATCAGCGCCGCCTCGTGTGCCCAGTATTCGATGAGCTGCCGCGGCCGCCGGGCACTGTGCCCCCAGGCCGCCTCGTCCAGGAAGGTCCGGTCATAGGCCCCGATCCGGCTGAACACCGGCGCATAGTGCGCGCGCACCACCGCCGACACCGAATCCAGCTGCAGCAGCCGGGTGCTGTCGAGCACCTTCATGACGGTGCGCCGGGTGGGCGGCCCGCTGGGCCGGGCGGCCGCGAACCCCTGGGCCGCGAGGGCGGTGCGGCGCGCCGCCGCGAGTGTCATCGATCCGGGCATGGAAGTCGGCACACTCGAACCATGCCACGACCCACCGACAACGTCGTCCGATACACCCCTGTATCGAGCGCCTGTACAGCAGCGACCTCGTTCGATACATTCGTGTATCGAACTTCTAGCGCAAGGAATCAGGCATGATCGAGAACCCGGATGTCATCGTCATCGGCGCCGGTCTGGCCGGTCTCGTCGCCACCCATGAGCTCGTCAAGGCGGGCCGCCGCGTGCTCGTGCTGGATCAGGAGAACCGCGCCAACCTGGGCGGGCAGGCATTCTGGTCCCTCGGCGGGCTGTTCTTCGTCGACAGCCCGGAACAGCGGCGGCTCGGCGTCAAGGACAGTCTCGACCTGGCCCTGCAGGACTGGTTCGGCTCGGCCGGCTTCGACCGCGAGGACGAGGACCACTGGGCGCGGCAGTGGGCGCGCGCCTACGTGGAATTCGCGGCCACCGAGAAGCGGCAGTACCTCTACGACCTCGGGCTGCGGGTCACCCCGGTGGTCGGCTGGGCCGAGCGCGGCGGGATGACCGCCGACGGGCACGGCAATTCGGTGCCGCGCTTCCACCTGACCTGGGGCACCGGGCCCGAGGTGGTGCGCGTGTTCCTCGAACCGGTGCTCGAGGCCGAGCAGCGCGGGCAGGTCGGCTTCGCCTTCCGCCATCGCGTCGACGAGTTGATCGTCGAGGGCGATGCCGTGACCGGCGCGCGCGGCAGCGTGCTCGCACCTTCGAACGAGGAGCGCGGCGTCGCCTCGTCACGAGACATCGTGGGCGAGTTCGAACTCCGCGCCCAGGCGGTCATCGTGTCCTCCGGCGGTATCGGCCACAATCACGAACTCATCCGCCGCAACTGGCCCACCGACCGGCTGGGCCCGTGCCCCGAGCACATGATCTCCGGAGTCCCCGCGCACGTGGACGGGCGCATGCTGGCCATCACCGAGGCCGCGGGCGGGCGCATCGTGAACCGGGACCGCATGTGGAACTACACCGAGGGCATCCACAACTGGGATCCGATCTGGCCCGACCACGCCATCCGCATCATTCCCGGGCCGTCGTCGCTGTGGTTCGACGCCAATGGAAAGCGCATGGCCGCACCGGCTTTCCCAGGTTTCGACACCAATGCCACGATGAAGCAGATTCTCGCGACCGGCTACGACTACTCGTGGTTCATCCTCAATCAGTCGATCATCGAGAAGGAATTCGCGCTCTCGGGTTCGGAGCAGAATCCCGATATCACCGGCAAGGACCTGAAACTCGCGCTCAAGAGCCGCGTGGCCAAGGGCGCGCCAGGCCCGGTGGAAGCGTTCAAGCAGCACGGCTCGGATTTCGTGGTCGCCGATACCCTGGCCGAGCTGATCGCGGGCATGAACAAGCTCTCTCGCGGCCCGCAGCTGGACCTGGCCGATATCGAGCGGCAGATCGTGGCCCGCGACCGCGATGTCGCCAATAAGATCAGCAAGGACGCCCAGCTCATGGCGGTCAACAACGCGCGGCGCTTCCTCGGCGACAAGGTCCGGGTGGCGAGCCCGCACAAGATCCTCGACCCCGCACACGGCCCGCTGATCGGCGTGCGGCTCAACATCCTGACCCGGAAGACGTTGGGCGGCTTGCAGACCAACCTGGACTCCCAGGTCATCCGCCCCGACGGCACGCCGTTCCCGGGCCTCTACGCCGCGGGTGAGGTCGCCGGTTTCGGTGGCGGTGGCGTACACGGCTACAACGCCCTCGAAGGCACGTTTCTGGGCGGCTGCATCTTCTCCGGCCGCAATGCCGGACGAGCCCTGGGCCGCAGCCTAAAGTGATTCGATGAAACCGATTGCCGCCCAGCGGAGTTCCGCTGGGCGGCCGTCGTCTCAGACGACCGCGAACCAGCGGTAGAGGTCGCGGCGCAGCAGCAACGCCAGCACGACGCCGGATACCATTACGCCAACCAGCACGGTGTATGGCCCGACGCCCGTGGGCATTTCGGCCGAGACCAGGGTGAAGATCCCCAGAAACACCTGCAGGCTGGCCAATCCCAGCGCCGTGATCCAGATCCAGCGCGAGCGCAGCCCGAAAAGCAGTGCGACACCGCCGGTTACCCAGGCGGCGAAGAAGTGGCCGACGCTGCCGACCACGCAGGACACGCCGCCGGTGATGGACAGCAGGCTGTGCAGCACCGCTAATCCCATCGCACCGAGTGCGACGAATTGCGTTTCCCGGACCTTGGCGGGGACGTCGATCTCGGCGCTATCACGGCGCAGCGTCCGAATCCCCTCCAGAACCCGCTCGAAAAATGTGCTCGGAACACCGTTTTCCGCGACTACAGGTGTCATATCCACCTCGTCGGCGACAGCCGATTGCGAACTCACAGCACTCCTCATCGAGTAACCCCTGGCCACGCGCCCCCTGCGAACGCGTTGAACCCGACGCTAACCAAACGTTCGGATTCCGGACAATCTGGTTGCGCAAGTTATGACCATGGCCACAGCCGATAGATAGCACGACAAACAGTGATCTCGAACACATAACGGCCGCACGCGTTTTCGCGTGCGGCCGTTGAAAAGCGCAGGTCCGGAGACGAATTCCGAGTGTACCCCCGGAAGCCGGAAACTACTTGTCGTCCAGCGGGATCGGCGGAATCACCGGGAACTCACCGGTGTAGCCCTCCCGCATCTTGGCGATGGCCAGCACCCGCGGGCTGGCGACCTTCCACCCGATCGCGAGGGCCGGAATGATGATCACCAGGCTCGCCACCGTCCACGTACCGACCGGCCGGTCGAATGCCATGAGTACCAGCACCAGCCCCAGGAACGCCAGCGTCGCGTAGCCGGTGTAGGGAGCGCCGATCATCCGGAACGCCGGGCGCTCGGCCCGCCCCTTCTTCCACCAGGAGTACAGCCGCAGCTGGCACGCCACAATGGTCGCCCAGGAGGCCAGAATGCCCAGCGAGGCCACGTTCAGCACGATTTCGAACGCCTGGGACGGCACCACGTAGTTCAGCCAGATACCGAACAGCGCGATCACACTGGTGAGCAGAATGCCGCCGTAGGGCACACCGGCCTTCGACATCCGCGAGGTGAATTTCGGCGCGGAACCGTTCATCGACATCGACCGCAGAATGCGCCCGGTGGAATACAGCCCGGCATTCAAACTAGACAGCGCGGCGGTCAGCACCACGAAGTTCATGATCGAGCCCATGTGCGCCACACCGAGTTTGGAGAAGAAGGTGACGAACGGGCTCTCCCCCGACTTGTATTCGGTGTAGGGCAGCAGCAGCGCCAGCAGAATCACCGAACCGCAGTAGAACAGCGCGATTCGCATGATCACCGAATTGATGGCGCGCGGCATGATCTTGGCCGGATTCTCGGTCTCGCCCGCGGCGATGCCGACCATTTCCACGGCGGCATAGGCGAATACGACGCCCGAGGTGACCGTCACCAGCGGCAGCACGCCGGTCGGGAACCAGCCGCCCGCGTCCGAGACCATCCCGAAGCCGGTGCGCGCGCCGTCGACGTCGAAGCGACCGGCCAGGAAGATGGTGCCGACGATCAGGAAGGTGACCAGGGCCAGCACCTTGATCATGGCGGCCCAGAACTCCATCTCGCCGAACCATTTCACCGAGGCGAGGTTGATGCCGAGCACGATGATCAGCGCGCCCAGCGCCAGAATCCATTGCGCGACCGGCTGGAACGGGCCCCAGTAGTGCAGGTACGTCGCGACGGCGGTGGTGTCGACGATGCCGGTCATGGACCAGTTCAGGAAGTACATCCACCCGGCCACGAATGCGGCCTTCTCGCCGAAGAATTCGCGCGCGTAGGAGACGAACGAACCCGAGGACGGCCGGTGCAGCACCAGCTCGCCGAGCGCGCGCAGGATGAAGAAGACGAAGACGCCACAGACCAGGTACACCAGGAACAGCGAGGGTCCGGCGCTGAGCAGGCGGCCACCCGCTCCCAGGAACAGGCCGGTGCCGATGGCACCACCGATGGCAATCATCTGCAACTGACGAGGCTTGAGCGCTTTGTGATAGCCGCTGTCCTCGGCGTTGAGGCTGGTGGCAGTTGTCCGGATCTCGGTCATTCGCCGGGTTAACCCTCCGCAATCGTGAGTTGAGGCAGCCTGAGGGTACCTTGCGGTTTGCTGAGCGTTGAATCGGCGCTCCGTGGGGGTGAACTTTCCGCGAATATCAGCGGTCAAGCGACCAATTGGTGTGATCTATCGGTGATTGCCATAAATGCGCTTGAAATTCATAGGCGACCTGCGGGAACGGCGCTTTCCCGACATCCGGACCATTCCGCCCGTCAAAGCCCTGCCCCGGCGGCGGCGCGGCGCTAGAGTCCGCTCATGAGGCGCTCGCGACGAACCGGGAGCGGCGCTGCCGCTCTGCTCTTGCTGCTCGGATTGATCACCGCCTGTTCGTCCTCGACGGACAAGACCGCGTCATGCACGGTGTCGCACAACGGAACTCCGGTCACCTCCGGCGTCCCGGCCGGGCCGACCAGCACCAATATGGCGCTCAATCCCGAAGTGGCCACCGGGTATCGCACCGGCATGACCCCGGTGAAGACCGGTGATTTCGCGGTCGCCACCGCCAATCCTGTTGCGACGGAGGCGGCCTGCAAGGTGCTGCGCGACGGCGGCACCGCCGCGGACGCGCTCATCGTGGCGCAGACCGTGCTGAATCTGGTGGAGCCGCAGGCCACCGGCATCGGCGGCGGCGCGTTCCTGATGTACTACGACGCCACCACCAAGTCCGTGGACGCCTACGACGGCCGCGAGACCGCCCCGGCCGCGGCCACCGAGGACTATCTGCGCTACATCAGCCCGGACGACCACACCCAGCCCCAGCCCCGTCCGCAGGCCAGCGGGCGTTCCATCGGCGTGCCGGGCGTGCTGCGGCTGCTGGAGTCGGCACACAACGAGCACGGCAAGCAGCCGTGGAAGGACCTGTTCACCCCGGCCATCAACCTGGCCGATCAGGGCTTCAAGATCTCGCCGCGGATGGCCAGCCAGATCTTCGACTCCAAGGTCGATCTGGCCCGCGACGACAATGCCAAGGCGTACTTCCTGCAGCCCGACGGCAGCGCGAAGCCGTCGGGCACCACGCTCACGAATCCGGCGCTGGCCAAGACGTTCTCGGCCATCGCGACCGACGGGGCGAACGCCTTCTACACCGGCGCGATCGCCGCCGATATCGTCGACACCACCGCACTGGCCTCCGGCGGGCGCACACCCGGCCTGCTCGCCCTCGCGGATCTGCAGAACTATCAGACGAAGAAGCGCACCGCGGTGTGCTCGCCCTACCGCGGCCACGAGATCTGCGGCATGCCCAATCCGTCCTCGGGCGGCATCACGGTCGAGTCGGCGCTGGGCATCCTGTCGAATTTCGATCTGGCGTCGATGAAGCCGAGCGACCTGTCCGGCGACGGTGAGACCGCGCGCAATGGCGGCAAGCCCAGCGCCGAGGCCGTGCACCTGATCGCCGAGGCCGAGCGGCTGGCCTACGCCGACCGCGACAAGTACATCGCCGACTCGGATTTCGTTCCGCTGCCGGGCAATTCGCCCCAGACGCTGCTGGATCCGAACTATCTCAAGCAGCGGGCGGCGCTGATCGATCCGAGCAAGAGCCTGGGCACCGCCAAGCCCGGTGATTTCGGCCCGGTGCCGGTCGGCAACGGCCCGCAGCAGCCCGAGCACGGCACCAGCCACATCTCCATCGTCGACAAGTACGGCAATGCCGCGTCCATGACCACCACGGTCGAATCCGCCTTCGGCTCTTTCCATTTCGTCGACGGTTTCATTCTCAACAACCAGCTCACCGACTTCTCCGCCGAGCCTCTCGACAAGGAGGGCAACCCGATCGCCAACCGCATCGCCGCGGGTAAGCGGCCGCGCAGCTCCATGGCCCCGACCCTGGTCTTCGACCGCAATCCCGACGGCACCCGCGGGCAGCTGCACATGGTCACCGGCTCGCCCGGCGGGGCGGTCATCATCCAGTTCGTCATCAAAACGCTGGTCGGTGTGCTGGATTGGGGCATGAACCCGCAGCAGGCGGTCTCGATGATCGACTTCGGCGCGGCCAACACGCCCACCACCTACCTCGGCGGTGAGCATCCCGCGGTCAATGCCGCCGACAAGGGCGACCACGACCCGATCGTCCAGAAGCTACGGCAGTACGGCGACACGGTCTCGGTCAATCCGCAGTCGAGCGGCCTGTCGGCCCTGGTCCGCGACGGCAACGGCTGGATCGGCGGCGCGGATCCCCGCCGGGAGGGCGCGGTGCTGGGCAGTCCGCGCTAGCGTGTCAGTCCTGGTTCTGGGCGCTGTATTTCGCGCCCAGTTCCCGGAACTTGTCCATGGCCGCGGCGGCACGCATCTTGTCGTTGGACCGGATGGCCATCATGGGCACATATTCATCGTGCGCGAGTTCCAGCCGGGCCCAGGACTTCTTGTCCGGGAACGAGATGCCCCGGATGTCCTTCCACGCGAATTCGGTGTCGCCCACGATGTTCCGCACCACCACGCCGCGCTTGCCGACCCGCACGCGCGGGCGGGTCAGCAGCAGCACCCCACCGGCCAGCAGCAGGCCGAACAGCATCAGGCCGATCTGATCGGACACCCGGAAGTTCACGCCGGTGGAGCCGTGCCGCAGCACGAACCCGCCGAAGATGAAGATGGCCGCGAGCACGGCCGCCACGATCCGCACGGTGACGATCGCGTGGTGCGGCCGCACCTCGAGGTCCCATTCCTTCTCGGACACGGGGGAATCGTTGTCGGGCATGACTAAACGGTCTGGGCGAGTTCGCGCAGCGTGAGGGCGGCGTCGAGGGCCGCGGCGGCGGCTTGCTCACCCTTGTTCTCCGCCGAGCCCGGCAGGCCCGCGCGATCGAGGGCCTGCTCCTCGGTGTTCACGGTGAGCACTCCGTTGGTGACCGGGGTGCTCTCGTCCAGCGACACCCGGGTCAGCCCTGCGGTCACCGAATCGCACACGTACTCGAAATGCGGTGTGCCACCGCGGATCACCACACCCAACGCGACCACCGCGTCATGGCTGCGGGCCAGCGCCTGCGCCACCACCGGCAGCTCCATGGCACCGGCGACCCGGACCACCGTGATGTCGGCGACGCCGGCCTCGCGCGCGGTCTGCTCCGCGTTGGCGACCAGCGCGTCGCAGATGGTGGTGTGCCAGCGCGACGCCACGATCGCCAGCTTGAGGTCCTTGGCATCGGCGAGCTCGAAGGTCGGTACGCCCGTGCCGCTCATCGTTGTTGTGCCCTCTCGGTAGTCAGCAGTATTCAGTGCGCGGTTTCGCCCAGGTCCAAGTCTTCCAGGCCGACCAGGTCGTGACCCATCCGGTCCCGCTTGGTGCGCAGATAGCGCAGATTGTGCTTGTTGGCGCGCACCGGCATGGCGACGCGCTCGCTGATGCTCAGGCCGTAGCCCTCGATGCCCGCGCGCTTGTCCGGGTTGTTGGTCAGCAGCCGCATCGAGGTGATGCCCAGATCGACCAGGATCTGCGCGCCGATGCCGTAGTCGCGGCCGTCGGCGGGCAGGCCCAGTTCCAGGTTGGCGTCCACGGTGTCCGCGCCGCCGTCCTGCAGCTGGTAGGCCTGCAGCTTGTGCAGCAGCCCGATGCCGCGGCCCTCGTGCCCGCGCATGTAGAGCAGCACGCCGCGGCCCTGTTCGGCGATCATCGCCAGCGCGGCGTCCAGCTGCGGGCCGCAGTCGCAGCGCAGCGAACCGAAGGCGTCACCGGTGAGGCATTCGGAGTGCACGCGCACGAGAACGTCGCGGCCGTCGCCGATCTCGCCCATGACCAGGGCGACGTGCTCGGCGTCGTCGTACTCGGACTCGTAGCCGATGGCCCGGAAATCACCGAACTCGGTGGGTAGCTTGGCCTCGGCGACCTGCTTGACGTGCTTCTCGTTGCGACGCCGCCAGGCGATCATGTCGGCGATCGAGATCAGCGCCAGATCGTGCTCGTCGGCGAATACGCGCAGCTCGTCGGTGCGCGCCATATCGCCCTCGTTCTTCTGCGACACGATCTCGCAGATGACGCCGGCGGGGCTGAGCCCGGCCATGCGGGCCAGATCGACCGCGGCCTCGGTGTGGCCGGGGCGGCGCAGCACGCCACCGTCCTTGGCGCGCAAGGGAACCACGTGACCCGGGCGGGTCAGATCGTCGGACTTGGCGTTCGGGTCGGCGAGCACGCGCATGGTGGTGGCGCGGTCGGCGGCCGAGATGCCGGTGGTGATCCCCTCGCGGGCATCGACGGCGACGGTGTAGGCGGTGCCGTGCTTGTCCTGATTGACCGCGTACATCGGGGGCAGGCCCAGCCGATCGCAGTCCGCCCCCGTGAGCGGCACACAGATGTAACCGGAGGTGTAGCGGATCATGAAGGCCACGAGCTCGGGGGTTGCCTTCTCCGCCGCGAAGATGAGGTCGCCCTCGTTCTCCCGGCCCTCGTCGTCGACGACGACGACCGCCTTACCGGCGGCGATGTCGGCGACTGCGCGCTCGATGGTGTCGAACCTGGTCACGTCTGTTGTGCTCCATCTCGAATTAGGTGCCTCATTACAGTAGGCCAGCCGTCGTGCCCGTTTTGCGCCGACTCTGGTCTTCGCGGTAGATCAGCCGCGCTGTACGAGCCGCTCGACGTACTTGGCGATGATGTCGACTTCGAGATTCACGACGGTGCCGACCGGGGCGGTGCCCAGGGTGGTGAGCTCGCGGGTGGTGGGGATGAGCGAGACCTCCAGCCAGTCCTTCGCGCCGTCGGCGTAGGCCTCGGCCGCCACGCCGATGCCGGAGACGGTCAGCGAGATGCCGTCGACGGTGATCGAGCCCTTCTCGACGACGTAGCGGGCGAGGCTGTCGGGCAACGAGATTCGCACGACCTCCCAGTTCTCGTACGGGGTGCGCGAGACGATGGTGCCGGTGCCGTCGACGTGGCCCTGCACGATGTGGCCGCCCAGACGGCTGTTCACGGCCGCGGCGCGCTCGAGGTTCACCCGGGAGCCGACGGTCAGGCCGCCGATGCTGGAGCGGTGCAGGGTCTCGGCCATGACGTCCACGGTGAAGGTGTCGCCCTCGACCTGCTGATCCACGACGGTGAGGCAGACACCGTTGACGGCGATCGAATCACCGTGTCCGGCATCGGAGGTCACCAGCGGGCCGCGAATGGTGAGTCGCGCCGAGTCGTCCAGCGATTCGCTGGCGACGATCTCGCCCAGCTCCTCGACGATGCCTGTGAACATGCCTGACCTCTCCGTCCGCGTATGTGCTCCGCTTGCGCCAACAGCCCACACCACGGGCGGTATTCCCGGCGCGGACGGTCGACCCCCTCAGCCTAACGACGCGTGGTCGTAGGCGACATGCGGCCTTGTTCACTGGAGAGTTGGAGACCGGTGGACGAACGAAATCGGGCATAAGCCAACTTGCGATCCGCAAATTGTCCGAATTAGGAGGGAATCCCAATTGAAAAGTCGGAATTTACCGGTTCGTCGCATGGCCTGACCTGGGCCAACGCTGGTGGTACCCAATCCACGACTCGCTTACACCAGAATCTTGCGCAGAACCAAAAATGGTCGCAAGATTGTTATGTCGCTGATTCCAACAGTTCAACTTCTCGGCGAGCAGTTCAATGGAGAACGGTCCCGCGTCCGTCGGCCGATCCAGGCCGGAGACGTTCATCGCAAGCACACGAACCGAAGGAAGGATGGACCCCGCGCGGGTCGGATCCAGGTGGCAGACAACATCATCGGCACAGTTGGGGGTGCGGCGTGACAACGTTTCTCGATTCGACACTCGAACTTCGCTGCGTACAGTATCGGCGCGAATTTCACCTGCCGGCATCGATCGATCCGACGTCACGCCACATCCTGCTGGAGATCGGCAATCGTTACGGAGCCATCACCATGCCCGCCGACCTCGGCGAACGCGTCCAGCAGCGGCTGACGCAGGCCGATCTGGCCGGGCCGGTCGTGCATCATCCCCGCGCGCGGCGCTGGACCTTCATCACCGGTCCGGCGCGCCCGGAAACCCTCAGCAAATCGGTGGCGGCGGCACTGTTCCGCCTCTACGCCACGGTCGCGTGCACGGGCGCGCAGGTCGTGCTCCCGTCCGCCGATGACGAGCGGACGGGATACCGCACCTGGATCAACTCCCCCGACGCCATCGACACCGTTCCCCCGCTGGAATCTGTCATCGAGGCGCTGCTCCGCCGTTAGGCGACGCAGAGAGCCGTCAAGCGGAGGCCGCTTCCACGGCGATCACCTTCTGCCGCAAGGCTTCCACGGTCGCGGCCGGATCCGGAGTCCCGTACACCGCGGATCCCGCGACGAAGCAGTCCACGCCCGCCTCGGCGGCCTGCTCGATGGTGTCCATATTGATGCCGCCGTCGATCTCCACCACCAGGCGCAGTTCCCCGGCGTCGACCAGGCGGCGCACCTGCTTGGCCTTGTCCAGCACGTGCGCGATGAAAGACTGTCCGCCGAAACCGGGTTCGACGCTCATCACCAGCAGCGTGTCGAATTCCTTGAGGATCTCGAGGTACGGCTCGATCGGGGTGTTCGGCTTCACCGACAGCCCCGCCTTCGCACCCGCCGCGCGGATGTCACGCGCCACCGCGATCGGATTGTCGGTGGTCTCGGCGTGGAAGGTGACGTTGTAGGCGCCCGCCTCCGCGTACCCCGGCGCCCACCGCTCCGGATTCTCGATCATCAGGTGGCAGTCCACCGGAATGTCGGTCGCCTTCAGAATGCTCTGCACCACCGGCAAACCCAGCGTCAGGTTGGGCACGAAGTGGTTGTCCATGACGTCGACGTGCACCCAGTCGCTGCCCTCGATCGCCTTCAGCTCATCGGCCAGGCGCGCGAAGTCGGCGGACAGGATGGACGGGGCGATCATCGGCGCGGGCCGCTGGAAAGGGGAGGTAGAGGTGCACACACGGCGCAGTCTAACGGCACCCCCTAATGACGCCGCCGTCGCGGCGAATGGCTGATTGCCGCGCCCCGGAATGGGTAGCCTCTACAGGGTGATCAACATTTCGGCGGAACAAGGACTGCGGGGAACACCGGTCGAGATCGGCGTCGCCGCCTCCGTCTCCCAGTTGCCCATCGTGCGTGGACTCGCCGAAACCCTGGTGCTGCTCAGCGATTTCACCCTCGATGAAGTGGCCGATATCCGGCTCGCGGTGGACGAGGCCGCCTCCACGCTGATCGCCCTGGCCGTCCCGGGCACCACGTTGCAGTGCCGCTTCACCGTCGGCGAGTCCGATTTGCTGGTTCGGGTCAGCGGCATCGCCGCTGCCGAGGGGCTACCGGATCAGCGCAGTTTCGGCTGGCATGTGCTGCGCACCCTCTCCGACGAGGTGACCGCCAGCCAGGAACCCTTCGATCAGGCGCTCTCCGGATACCCGACGGCAGTGGAGTTCCGGCGGGTCCGGGGGAAGGCGTAGTGATCGACGGAGAAGACGTGTTCGCATCCACCCCCGACCCGGCGCAGCCCGACAAACCAGACACGGACCTCGAGGAGACCGAGGCCGAGGACGCCACCGAAGACGCTGCCGAGGAGACCGTCGACGCCGAAGAGGCCGAGGAGGTCGCGCGCAGCGTCTCCGGTTATGACGACGTCACCGCGCTGTTCGAGCAACTGGCCGCCGCCGCACCGGAATCGGGGCGGCGCGCCGCGCTGCGCACCGAGCTGATCAACCGCTGCATCCCGCTGGCCGACCACATCGCCCGCAAATTCAGCGGCCGCGGTGAGCCTTTCGACGACCTCACCCAGGTCGCGCGGGTCGGGCTGGTGCACGCGGTGGACCGGTTCGACATCGGGCGCGGCTCCAACTTCCTGTCCTTCGCGGTGCCCACCATCATGGGTGAGGTCCGCCGGTACTTCCGCGACAACACCTGGGCCATGCGGGTTCCGCGGCGCGTCAAGGAAACCCATCTGCGCATCGGGTCGGCCATCGACGCGCTGTCGCAGCAGCTGGGGCGCTCCCCCACCGCCAAGGAGATCGCGGCCGCGCTCGATATCGATCCGGACGAGGTCACCCAGGCGGTGATCGCCGGAAACGCCTACCAGCCCAGCAGCATCGACGCCGTGTCGGTGGGGCGCGATACCGAGGCCTCACTGCTCGATACGCTCGGCGAGGAGGAATCGCAGTTCGACCGGGTCGAGGAGTACGTGGCGATTCGGCCACTGCTGGAGGGTCTGCCCGAACGCGAGCGCCGGATTCTGACCATGCGATTCTTCGAATCCATGACGCAGACGCAGATCGCGCAACAGATGGGCATCTCGCAGATGCATGTCTCGCGCATCCTGTCGAAAACCCTTGCCCGGCTGCGGGAGCAGTCCGCCCGCGAGTGATCCGGCGTGGTCCGATCCCCGATCGGTGTCCGACATGGGTAGATTGCGGGCGGAACCATGATCACCTCGGCCGGACGCAAAGGGGTCGGTAGTGGCAAACGGGTCGGTAGTGGCAGAGCAACCGCCGTTCGATTCGCTGTATCGGCACGGGTTCGCGCGGGTCGCGGTGGCCGTGCCGCCGGTGCGGGTCGCCGATCCGGGGTTCAATGCCGAGCAGACGCTGTTGCTGGCGCGGCGGGCCGCCGCCGAGCACGCGGTCGTGACAGTCTTTCCCGAACTCGGGCTGTCCAGCTACACCGCCGACGATCTGTTCCACCAGGACGCGCTGGACGCGGCGGTGAGCGAGGCGCTCGAGCGGCTCGTCGAGGAGAGCGCGGGCATCGACACCGTGCTGGTGGTGGGCGCGCCGGTGCGGGCGCAGGGGCGGCTGTTCAACTGCGGCATCGTCATCCACGGCGGCCGGGTGCTGGGGGCCGCGCCCAAGAGCTACCTGCCGAACTATCGCGAGTTCTATGAGAAGCGGCAGTTCGCGGCGGCGCGGGAGGCGCTCGACGACCACATCGTGATCGCGGGACAGCGGGTGCCGTTCGGCTCGGATCTGCTGTTCACCGCGATCAACCTGCCCGACTTCGTGTTTCATCTCGAGATCTGCGAGGACGGCTGGGTTCCGTTGCCGCCCAGCGGTTTCGCCGCCTTGGCCGGGGCGAGCGTGCTGGTGAACCTGTCGGCCAGCAATATCGTCATCGGCAAGGCCGACTATCGGCGCGACCTGTGCACCTCGCATTCGGCGCGGTATATCGCGGCGTATCTGTATTCGGCTGCCGGGCACGGTGAGTCGACCACGGATATGGCGTGGGACGGGCAGGCGCTGGTGTGTGAGAACGGCAATGTGCTGGCCGAGGGTGAGCGGTTCGCGGAGCACGCGCAGCTCGTCACGGCCGATATCGATCTGCGGCGGCTGGCCGCGGATCGGCTGCGTACCACCAGCTTCGCCGACACCGTGCATGATCACCGGGAGCGGCTCGAGCGCTTCCGGCGCGTCGAGCTCGAGCTGCCCGTGCCGGGCGGGACGGTGCCGTTGCGGCGCGAAATCCCGCGCTTCCCATACGTTCCCGCCGATCCGGCGCGGCGCAATGAGCGGTGCGCGGAGGTGCATCGCATCCAGGTGGAGGGTTTGCGCACCCGGCTGGCGGCGACCGGTTCGCAGCGTGTGGTGATCGGGGTGTCGGGTGGGCTGGACTCGACGGTGGCGCTGATCGTGGCGGCCAAGACCATGGATCGGCTGGGCTTGCCGCGCTCGAATGTGCTGGCCTACACCATGCCCGGCTTCGCCACCAGCAGCCGCACCCTCGATGACGCGCGGCGGCTGATGCGGGCGGTCGGGGCCACCGCGCACGAGATCGACATCCGGCCCTCGGCCACCCAGATGCTGCGGGATCTCGGCCATCCGGCCGCCGACGGGGTTCCCCAGTACGACATCACCTACGAGAACGTGCAGGCGGGCGAGCGCACCTCACATCTGTTCCGGCTGGCCAATATGCACAACGCGCTGGTCGTCGGCACCGGGGATCTGAGCGAATTGGCGTTGGGCTGGTGCACTTTCGGCGTCGGCGACCATATGGCGCACTACAGCGTGAACGCCTCGGTGCCCAAGACGCTGATCAAGTACCTCGTCGCCTGGACCATCGAAACCAACGGCCTCGGCGACGAAGCTAGCGAGGTCCTGAAATCCATTCTGACCACCGAGATCTCCCCCGAACTCGTACCCGGCGACGGTGACGTCCCCGCCCAGAGCTCCGAGGCCACCGTCGGCCCCTACGAACTCCAGGACTTCCACCTCTACCACCTGCTCCGCTTCGGCGACCTCCCCAGCCGCATCGCCTACCTGGCCCACCACGTCTGGTCCGACCGCACCCGCGGCCAATGGCCCGACCTGATCCCCGTCGACCAACGCCACGAATACGACCTACCCACCATCAAACGCTGGCTGGCCGAATTCCTCCGCCGCTTCATCCAAACCAGCCAATTCAAACGCTCCACCCTCCCCAACGCCCCCAAGGTCGGCTCCGGCGGCTCCCTCTCCCCCCGCGGCGACTGGCGCGCCCCCAGCGACGCCTCCGCCACCGCCTGGCTCGACGAACTAGCCCGCAACGTCCCCGACCTCTAACGGGCCGGGCTCGGCCGGATCCCTTGCGGCGGTGATCAATTCGCCGCCGCAAGGGATCCGGGTCGCCGTTTTGCTACGCCTCCAGGGGCTTGCGCAGCGCCGCGAGGAACATGGCGTCGGTGCCGTGGCGGTGGGGCCACAGCTGGGCGCCGGGGCCGTCGCCGAGTTCGGTGACGCCCGGGAGCAATTCGCGGGTGTCGAGTTGTTCCGCGCCTACGCGGCGGGCCACGTCGGCTACCACCGAGACGGTTTCCGGTAGGTGCGGGGAGCAGGTCGAGTAGACAACCACGCCGCCGGGGCGGACGAGATCCCATGCGGCGGTGAGCAGTTCACGCTGGAGGGTGACCAGTTCGCGGACGTCGGAGGGCTGGCGGCGCCAGCGGGCCTCCGGGCGGCGGCGGAGTGCGCCGAGGCCGGTGCAGGGGGCGTCGACCAGGATGCGGTCGAAGCCCGGGGTGAGTCCGCTGTCGCGGCCGTCGGCGACGTGGACGTCGACCGGCATGCCGCGCGTGGTCTGGCGCACCAGCTCGGCGCGGTGCTCGGCGGGTTCGACGGCGTCGACGCGGAAGCCGTCGATATCGGCGATCGCGGCCAGCAGCGCGGTCTTTCCGCCCGGTCCGGCGCACAGGTCCAGCCAGCGCCCGTTGTCCGGGCCCTCGAGCGGCGCGCGCGTGAGGGCCAGGGCCACCAGCTGACTACCCTCGTCCTGCACCGCGGCCAACCCCTCGCGGACCGGCTCCAGCTTCGCCGGATCACCGCCGTCGAGGTACACCGCGTACGGCGACCAGCGGCCCTCCTCGCCGCCGGTGATCAACGCCAGTTCCTCGGCGCTGATCTCGCCGGGCCGCGCGACCAGATGCACCAACGGCCGCGCGTCATCGGCCTCGAGCACATCCCGCAGCTCACCCGCGTTCGCGCCCAGCGCGTCCGCGAAGGCCTGCGCGATCCACACCGGATGCGCGAACTCGAACGCCAAGTGCCCCAGCGGATCCTGCGGCGCCAGCCGCTCCACCCACTCCTCAGGCGTCCGCTCCGCCACCCGCCGCAGCACCGCATTCACGAACCCGGCCCGCCCCTGCCCGAACTCGGCCCGCACCAACGCCACCGACGTATCGACGGCAGCGTGCGCCCCGATCCTGGTCCGCAACAGCTGATAAGTGCCCAGCCGCAACGCATCCAGCAACGGCCCGTCGATCTCGTCAACGCCACGCCCCGCGCCGTCGGCGATCACGGCATCGAGCAGCCCCAGCGAACGCGCCGTCCCATAGGTCAATTCCGTGGCGAGCGCGGCATCGCGCCCACTGATCCGCCGCTCCCGAAGCAACCCGGGCAACACCAGATTCGCGTAAGCATCCCGCTCCCGCACCGCCCGCAGAACGTCCCGGGCAACCACGCGCACCGGATCGGCCCCGGCCTTCTCGGCCCGCCGAGCCGCCGCCCCACCGGAATCGTGTCCGTTGGAACGCTGACCGTTCCGGTCATCCCGCCGCGTGTTGCGCGAATCATCGCCGCGGCCTTGCGGTTTCCCGCCGCCCCGACCACTCGCCGACTTACCGGCAGCGCTACCTCCGCCGGTCCGACGGGGACCGGAATGCCCGCCGCGTCCTTCGTCATTGCGGCGCTCGCCCCCGCGACCGCCACGCCCCTCGAATCCGCCACGCTCGTCGTCGTTCCGACGATCGGAGGGCCGACCGCCGCGCGGCTGGTCCCAGCCACCGTTGCGGTCGCCACCGGTCGAACGGTCGCGGCCACCGCCTGCCGCCTGGCCGTATCCATCACGGCCGCGCGAGCCGCCGTTCGAGCGGTTCGAACCCGAATTGCGGTCTCCCGCAGGGCGTCCGCCGCCTTCGGAGCCGGAGCGGCGGAAGCCGCGGCGGTCGTCGCCGTCGCCACGCTGGGCGCCACCGCCGTTGCGCGGGTTCGACGCGCCGGAGTCGGTCGAGGCCGAGCGGCGGAAGCCTCGGCGGGGAGTGTCGCCGGATCGGTCGTCGCCGGGGCGGTTTTCGCCTTCGGGGCGGGTCACTCGATCACCGTGCCGGGCTCGAGGCGGGCGCCGCGGGCCCAGTCCAGGGCGGGCATCATCCGCTTGCCCTGGGGCTGGACCTGGGTGAGGCGGACCGCGGTGGTGGCGGTGCCGACGTAGACACCGGTCTTGCGGATGTCGATGGTGCGGGGTGGGAGGGTTTCCTCCACCATTTCGACGGGGCCGAGTTTGAGGCGCTTGCCGTCGATTTCGGTCCATGCGCCGGGCGCGGGGGTGACCGCGCGGATGCGGCGGCCGATGGCGAGGGCAGGCTGATCCCAGCGGATGTGCCCGGCCTCCGATTCGATCTTGGGGGCGTAGGAGACGCCGTCCAGCGACTGCGGAACCGCTTGCACCGTGCCGTCTTCCACCCCGTCGAGGGTGGACTCCAGCAGCACCGCACCGGCTTCGGCGAGCCGCGCGAGCAGCGTGCCGGCGGTGTCGGTGACCGCGATCTTCTCGGTCATGGTCCCGAACACCGGCCCGGTGTCGAGCCCCTTCTCGATCCGGAAGGTCGACGCACCGGTGTACTCGTCACCGGCGAGCAGCGCCGCCTGCACCGGCGCCGCGCCGCGCCAGGCGGGCAGCAGCGAGAAGTGCAGATTGATCCAGCCGTGCCGGGGAATCTCGAGCACCGGCTCCGGCAGCAGCGCGCCGTAGGCCACCACCGGGCAGCAGTCCGGCGCCAAAGCCGTGAGCTGCTCGATGAATTCGGGCTCGGACGGCTTGCGCGGCGTGAACACCGGAATCCCGTGCTCGTCGGCCAGCAGCCCGATGGGCGAGCGGGTGATCTTGCGGCCGCGTCCGGCCACCGCGTCCGGCCGGGTCACCACCCCGACCACTTCGTGCCGCTGCGATTCGATGAGTCGCCGCAGCGACGGCACCGCCGGTTCGGGGGTTCCCGCGAAGACCAGACGCATATCAGCGGCTCCGTTCCCGGCTGCGGCTGCCACCGATCTCGGACGCCGCGAGCATCGTGATTCCCTGTGTGAACCAGCCGGATTCGCGGATCGTCCGCATGGCTTCCTTGCGCGAGGCCGAGTCCAGCCGCTGCAGGAACAGTACGCCATCGAGGTGGTCGGTCTCGTGCTGCACGCAGCGCGCCAGCAGCCCCTCGGCCCGGAATTCCACCGGCTTGCCGTCCATATCGACGCCGCGCGCCCGCACGATCAGCGGGCGTGTCACGTCGAAGCGCACGCCGGGAATCGACAGGCAGCCCTCCGGCCCGGTCTGGGTCTGCTCGTCGAGCACCTCGTAGCTGGGGTTGATCAGATGCCCCTGCGCGTCGCCGGTGTCGTACACGAACACCCGTAGCCCGACCCCGATCTGCGGGGCGGCCATGCCGACGCCCCCGCTCTCGTACATGGTGTCGATGAGGTCGGTCACCAGCTGGCGTACCTCCCGATCGAACGTCTCGACCTCCGCCGCGCGGGCGCGCAGGATCGGATCGCCGAACAGGCGGACAGGCTGGATGGTCACGGGCAGCTCCCGATGGATAACGAAGATACGGTCGTCTCATTTTACGGACGCCCGTGACCACCCTGATCAGGAATGCGCCGCCAACACGACATCGCTGATGCCGGTGCCCAGTGCGACCGGCACGCAGGCCGCTGTCACCGGGTGCCCGGGATCGAGCAGATTGACCACCAGCCGCTGCACGAACGGGTCGTAGACCAGATGGAAATGCCCGGTCAGATCCTCGGAACAGAGGTCCTGCAGCACGATGTTGGTCGCGCCCTCGCCGCGCAGGGCGATATTGGTGTTGGGCTGGATCATTTCATCGACGCGGCTGCCGATCGTCGTGTATTTCACACCGGGCACCGTGTCGCCACCGGCATTGAGGTCGCGGATGAAGGGCGCTCCGGCGGCCTGCTGGACCGCCGCGAGGGAGGACCCCATCTCGACGAGTTTGTAGATTCCGGGCACCGCGTCGGCGATCGGCACCAGCCCGTACATGACGCCGCCGTAGCTGGGTGAGGCCAGGCCGATCCACTGGCCGACCTTGGGCGCGCCGCCGAGCTTGTTGATCCAGTAGCGGGTGACGCTCGCGCCCTGCGAAAAGCCCACCAGGTCAACCTGAGTGGCGCCGGTCGCGGCGAGCACCTGATCGACGAAGGCGCCGATCTGCGCCGAGCTCTCCCACACGTCCTCGGTGCCGTAGGTGTCCTTACCCGGCCTGCCACCGTAATTCGGTGCGAAGACACAGATTCCGGCCTGCGACAGCAGCGCGCCGATGCCCGACCAGTCGGAGTAGGCCGAGGAATCGGTGCCGTGGGCCAGGACCACCGGGCGTGGATGCTCAGCGGTCGGTTTGCAGCCGAAGTCGTTGGCGCCCTGGGGCGCCGCGTCCGGATGCTCCTTGAGATAGTGGGCCGCCGCCAGATGTTCGGGCTGGGGCGGCCCCTGTTGCATCGGCACTTTCAGAACCGAGGTCACCGACGCGACCGGATCCGGTGCCGGTTCGGCCTGTGCGTATGTCCCCGTCGGTGTGGCGGCCGTGCCGATCACGGCGGCCGCCAGCGCCATTACCCCCGCCGGTGCCACGCGGCGCATGAATCCGCGGGTTCGGCTCCTCTGTTGTCCCATGTCACAAGATGCCATGGGGCGCTGTTGTCCCATGTCACGATATTGACTGGTTTCGAGCCGAAAGTCCCGGCGGGGGCCGGTGATTCGGACCCATCACTTTTCGGGTGTGTCGTCCTCGGCGAGGATCCGGTACAGCGAGCGGCGCGCCTCGGTGAGCACCTCGGCCGCCTTGGCCGCCTGTTCGGGCGTGCCGACGGCGGCGACCTGGGCGGCCGCTCCCATCAGCTGACCGATCAGCCCGCGCAGATCGAGCGCCTGATCGCCGACGCCGTCCTTGACGTCCTGCCAGGGATCGCCGAGTTCGGCCTTGTTGGCCTCGACGTACTCGACGCCGGACTCGGTGAGCTTGGCCGTCTTTCGACCCGACACCTTCTCGATGATGACCAGGCCCTCATCCTCGAGCTGCGCGAGCGCGGGGTAGATGGAGCCCGGGCTGGGCCGCCAGACGTCCTGGCTCTTCTCGCGGATCTGCTGGATCAGCTCGTAGCCGTGCATGGGCCGCTCCTGCAGCAGCAGGAGGATCGCGGCGCGGACATCGCCGCGCCGGCCACGTCCGCCCCGGCCGCGACCGCGACCGAAACCGGGACCGAAGCCCCCGCCGGGTCCGAAGCCGGGACCGAAGTCCGGGCCGAAGCCGCGGCCGTGGCCGTGACCGTGGCGGCGCGGACCGAAGTCGCCGCGCCCGCCGAATTCACCACGCGGACCGCGCGGTCCGCCTCGACGCATCCGCGGATGTTCGGGGCCCTGCTGCTCTTCCGCGCGCAGTCGCCGCCAGGGGCCGCGGCCCCGCTCTGTGTTGTCCATGTGTTCCATGGTCGCGCCTCCTTCAAGGCTCGTCGTTGTTCTTGTTGCTATCGACGATATATCGACAATGCATTTACGACAAGGGTGAAGCGGGACACAAACCGTCTGGTTTGGACTTTTAAGAGGTCAGGAGGCCGTGCGCGCGCACGGCGTCCCACAGCCCGGACGGGCGATCGACCGTCGGCAGCGGATCCACCAGGGAGAACGCGCAGCCCAGAGCCCGGGCACCGCCGTCGGCCTCATCGCTGTCGCCGACCATCAGGGTGTTTTCAGGGGCTACGCCGAGGTTGTCGAGGGCCGATTTGAAGATGCGGGCATCGGGCTTGATCGCGCCGACCTCGAACGACAGCGCGAAGTCGTCGATATATCGGCGCCAGCCGCGATCGGCGAAGGCCGGGCGGATGTCGAAGGCGATATTGCTGACGATGCCGACGCGCACGCCGGACTCGTGCAGGGCGCGCAGGACCTCACCCGTGTCCGGGTACGGCGTCCAGCCGTCCGGATCGAGCAGGAGTTCGTAGACCTGAACGGCCTGATCCTCGGGGACACCCGTCTGCTCGAGTACCTCCAGGTAGGCCCGCCGATGCAGGGCCGGATCGAGATCCCGGTTCTCCCAAGCGTATTGGCCGTCGGCATCGAACTGGACGATTTGACCGACCGGTGCGGTGAGTCTGCGCATGATCTCGGCGATCTCGTCGTTGTCCAGCAGCCGCCCCTCGGCGTCGGTGAGCCGCGCGCCGTGGAAGGCGGCCTCCTCGAATCGGAAAACCGTGCCGGAGAAGTCGAACAAGACCGCCTCGATCGCCATGCCGCCACCCTACACAGACACCTCGCGGGCGTGCCGGGGTCGCGGAGATCACTCCTCAACTTGTCTGAGGAATTTGCTACGGTGGCCACATGAGCGACCAGGTGCTGAACGTTGACGACGTGACGGTGGTGCGGAGCGGAAACGCCATCCTGCAAGAGGTTTCGCTCACCGTCCACGCCGGTGAGCACTGGGCACTGCTCGGCCCCAACGGCGCGGGCAAGACCACGCTGTTGAAGATGCTCGGCGCCTTCGAGCATCCGACGCGGGGCACCGTCGAGGTGCTCGGCCACCGCCTGGGCCGCGTCGACATGCGTGCCCTGCGCGCGGGTATCGGCCACGTGGATCCGCGCCACCGCCCGAGCGACCCGATGACCGTGCGCCAGATCGTCCTCACCGGCGCGACCAATACCGCGGGCCTCATCCCCCGCCGCCGCCCCACCGCCGAGGAGCTCACCGAGGCCGACCGCCTGATCGACCTGCTCGGCCTGGGTCACCGCCGCGACGCCGACTGGGAGATCCTGTCCCAGGGCCAGCGCGGCCGCACCCTCATCGCCCGCGCCCTCATGCCGAACCCGCGCCTGCTGCTCCTCGACGAACCCGCCACCGGCCTGGATCTCGCGGGCCGCGAACAACTCCTGGAACGCGTCGACCTACTCCAGCGCACCCACCCCGACCTCGCCTCGGTCCTGGTCACCCACCACCTCGAGGACCTCCCACCCGGCACCACCCACGCCATGCTCCTACGCGACGGCCGCGCCATCGCCCAGGGCCCCGTCGACGAGGTCATCACCACGGAGCACATCAGCACCTGCTTCGACCACCCCGTCCGCATACTCCGCGACGAGGGCCGCTGGTCCGTCCGCCCCGCCCAATCCCAGCCCGCCCATGGGCGCCACCCCGGTGCACCGCAACGCCTGGGTGTCCGCCTCGGCGCAGGTCGAGCTGTCGGGCCCGAATGCCA
>NZ_BAAFGR010000030.1:0-56809 GCF_041154655.1 Nocardia sp. JMUB6875 | reverse complement strand
GGTGCCGTCGACGATCAGGTCGTACTGGCGGAACAGCTCGATCGCGTTGTCGGGCTCGAGGCGAATCTTGTGCAGCTCCACGGTGATTCCGGAGTTGATCTCCAGGATCGAGTCGCGGGCGCTGTCGGCCTTGGAACGGCCGATATCGGACTCACCGTGAATGATCTGGCGCTGCAGATTCGAGGCATCCACCTCGTCGAACTCGACGATGCCCAGGGTGCCCACGCCCGCGGCCGCCAGATACAGCAACGCGGGCGAGCCGAGGCCACCGGCGCCGATGACCAGCACGCGCGCGTTCTTCAAACGTTTCTGCCCGACCGTCCCCAGGTCGGGAATGATCAGATGGCGGCTGTAGCGGGCGACCTCGTCGCGGGTCAGCTCCGCCGCCGGCTCCACCAGGGGCGGCAGGGATGTCATCGAATTCATATACCCTCCAGAGAAATTCAGTTGCTTCATGCCCAGAGTTGGCCGTCGAGTTTTTCCTCGGCCTCTTCGAGGGTGCCGTCATATGCGCCGGTCGAAAGGTACTTCCAGCCACCGTCGGCGACCACGAAGGCGATATCGGCGCGCTGCCCGGCCTTCTGGGCCTTCTTCGCGACACCGAGGGCCGCGTGCAGGATCGCGCCGGTGGAGATGCCCGCGAAAATGCCCTCTTCGGCCACCAATTCCCGAGTGCGGCGCACCGCATCGTAGGGACCCACGGAGAACCGCGACGTCAGGACCGACTCGTCGTAGAGCTCGGGGACGAAACCCTCGTCCAGATTGCGCAACCCATAGACCAGTTCGCCGTAGCGGGGTTCGGCGGCGACGATATCGATGCCGGGCACCTTCTCGCGCAGGAACCGACCCGTGCCCATCAAGGTGCCGGTGGTGCCGAGACCCGCCACGAAGTGCGTGATCTCGGGCAGGTCGGCGAGGATCTCCGGGCCGGTGGTCTCGTAGTGGGCCAGGGCATTGGCGGGGTTGCCGTACTGGTAGAGCATCACCCAGTCCGGATGCTGCGCGGCGATCTCCTTCGCCAGCGCCACAGCCTGATTGGAGCCGCCCGCGGCCGGGGAGTCGATGATCTCGGCACCGAACATGGTCAGCAGCTGACGGCGCTCCACCGAGGTGTTCTCCGGCATGACGCAGATCAGCTTGTAGCCCTTGAGCTTGGCGGCCATGGCCAGCGAGATGCCGGTATTGCCGCTGGTGGGCTCGATGATGGTGTCACCGGGCTTGATCCGGCCCTCGCCCTCGGCCGCCTCGATCATGCGCAAGGCCGGACGGTCCTTGATGGAGCCGGTCGGGTTGCGGTCCTCGAGCTTGGCCCACAGCCGGACGTGGTTGTCCCCGTCCCATTGCGGGGACAGTTTCTGCAGCCCGACCAGCGGGGTGTTGCCCAGGGTCGCGATCAGCGACTCATAGCGGCTCACGACCAACCTCCTTCGCCGCCGCCCAGATATGAGACCGACGCTCCGCCAAAGGCAGCAGCGGCTCCTTGAATGGCATGCGTAGTCGCGACCGCGACTCCGAGCAGGCGCGACGCACGCAGCGCCCGGTACCGCCGATCAAGCTCGCGGCTCGAAGCAAGCCCTGACGCCGCAGTTGAGTGACCGCCAGGCGGGAGTTCTGGCCGTCGGAACACACCACGATCCATGGCACCGCCGAGTGTTTTGCGAGAGAAATCCGTTCGGGGCCATCCGGATCCAGGCTCGGCATGAGACGTGCCGAGTGAATCGCTATGGCGCCCAACAGCACTCCTTCGTCGATCCGCTCCCGCTGCGACCGGATATCGACCAATCGGCCGCCCTCCGCAACCGCAGCTCGCAGTCCGGTGACACTGATCGCTTCGGGACTGATCATCACGGCTGCACCGAAACCGCCCACGGCTCTTATCCGCCCGCCACGGCAGGCAGGATCGTTACCGTTGCCCCCACCGGGACAATGGCCTGCAAGCCACCATTGAAGCGCACATCCTCGTCGTCGACGTAGACGTTCACGTATCGGTGAAGCTTTCCGTCCCGAGCCACACGACCGGCCAGGCCCGGGTAGTTGCGCTCCAGATCCGAGATCACCTCGGCGACGGTCCCGCCTTGTACACGAACCCTCTTGTCACCCGATGTGTGCGGACGCAGGATCGTCGGAATCGAGACTGAAATCATCGTGACAGGTTCCTCACTTGCTTGCGGGTGAATACTCGGCGACAACTCGAATACCCTCTTCGGTCACTATGCCGTCGATGATTCGATAACTGCGAACCTCAGGCATATCCTCGTCCCGAGTTGAGATCACAACATAGTGCGCTCTCGGTTCGGAGGCATAGGAAATGTCCGTTCGGCTGGGATAGGCCTCTGTCGCGGTATGCGAATGGTAGATCACAATGGGCTCCTCCCCCGCATCGTCCAGTTCTCGCCACAGTCGTAGCTGCTCCCCGGAATCGAATCGATAGAACGTGGGCGAGCGGTCCGCATTCATCATCGGAATGAACCGAATCGGTCGATCACTATCGCATTGACCTGCGATGATGCCACATGCCTCGTCAGGGTGATCCGCCAGAGAATGAGCGATCATCGCATCGATCAATCCCGATTCAATTTCTAGCATAAGGGTGATTCTCCTTCACTGCCAAACTGTTGCAATTATCCGATTCGGCAAGTACCGTCGCCGATCGTGAAAGTTGCTTCAGGTATTGCTTACGATCGCCAGGGACAAGGCCCGACCGTTCTCCTTCTTCATGGCACCGGTGGGTCCCATCGCATTTGGCGACCAATTGTCGAGCGGCTCCGCGCCGACCGTGATGTCATTTCGGTGGATCTGCCGGGATGTGGATCCAGCGCCCCGATTTCCGCGCCCGGCCCGGTGACCAATGCCGAGTTCGCGCGCCGCATCGGCGCCTTCATCGACGAGCTGGGACTGCAGCACGTCCACGTGGCCGGGACCTCTCTCGGCGGGCATGTCGCGCTGCTGCTGGCCGCGGCAGGCAAAGCCGATGCCGCCGTGGCGTTCTCGCCGACCGGGTTCTGGAACAAGCGGCAGTCGCTCTATACCCGCACGCTGGTCCGCGTCTCTCGTTTCGGTACCTTCCTGTCCGCACCTGTCGTTCCCGCGCTGGCAGCTACGGTGTTCGGCCGAAATCTGTTGCTGGGCACCAGCTTCGCCAATCCCGCGGGTGTACCGTCCGAGGATGCCCACGCGGTGGTGACCGATCTGCGCACCTCCGCCGGCTTCGCCGGATTCGCCCAGGCCAACAGCGAGCGGCTCGGCGGCCAACCGGTAAGCACCAGCGAGGCCGCGTCCAGACCCGATGCCGGACTGCGTGACGCGCTGGCGAAGGTACCCGTGACGATCGCCTGGGCCGAGCAGGATCGATTCCTGTCCCCACGCCAGGCAGAGGTTGCGCGCCTGGCACTTCCACATGCTCGCCACACCACCCTCCCGAACTGCGGGCACCTTGCCACCTGGGACGATCCGGCACTGCTGACCGAACTCATCCTGACCGCCGACTTCGCCAACCACGAATCCCATTGACCCTCCCGGCTGGTGCGTCCGCAGCGGACGCACCAGCCGACCATCACGATGGGATCGGTTGCCGCTCACGCAATGCCACCGAGGCCTCGCGAGCAGCGCGGCGCCCCGAGGCGACCGCACCATCCATCTGCCCGAACGACTCGAAATCCGTTTCGGCTCCGGCCCAATGGATCCGTCCGGTGGCACGGTTCACTGTCCGAAACGGTCCTGTCAGCACTCCGGTGCCGGCGAGACCGAAGAAGCCGCCTCGCGCCCAAGGGTCTTCGGACCAGTCCTTTTCGATGTACTGGTCGCAGGCCTCGGCCTCGGGCCCGTACAACCGAGCCAAGCAGGCCAGTACGCGGGCTTCTCGCGCCACCGCGTCCATCGTCCGGAACTGCTGTGCCCACTCGCCGGGTATGACGCCGACCAGCACACCGGGGCCACCGCCGGCCGGCGTCATGTCGACCGTGGCCGCGATCGGGCCGTTGTCACTGCCGGCCTGGCCGCTCAATCCCGCTGCACGCCAGAATGGTTCGGGATACGCCACGATGACCTTGATGGCGTCGCCCATCGGTAGCCCCTCGAAGATCCGGAGTCGCTCGGGCGGTAGCGGCGGGTCGAACTCCACGGTCCGAACCAGCGGTGGCGGTAGCGCGACCACGACCTGTTCCGCTTCGACAAGCTCTGTGTCGGACATGATTTCGACCGACCCCTCACGTTGGCTGATCGCGCGAACCGGCCTGGACAGCAGGACACGAGAACCCAGAGCCGCCGCCATCCGGTGCGA
The DNA here is from genome assembly GCF_041154655.1 of Nocardia sp. JMUB6875. Classification (NCBI taxonomy): domain Bacteria; kingdom Bacillati; phylum Actinomycetota; class Actinomycetes; order Mycobacteriales; family Nocardiaceae; genus Nocardia; species Nocardia sp. JMUB6875. The sequence goes on along the minus strand of NZ_BAAFGR010000030.1, from coordinate 52,530 downwards.
GAGCTCTTGAGCGCCCGCCCCGAATCGATTGGCCAGCAGGCCCGCCGTCGAAGTCATCGCCTCCACGCTGCCCACCCCGTGGATGTAGGCCAGTGCCTGCAGCAGGTTGATCTCGTGAGGCTCGGCGGCCCAGATCGAGCGCGCCAGACTGGTCATCAGGGCACGGCCGGTAGCGGTCCGCAGTGTGTTCGCGATCCAGCTGCCGAGTGTGGTGGCATCCCATTCCCCGGCTCGCTCGGCCAACCACGGAGCTTCCGGTGGCACGGTCTTGGCGAGTTGATTCAACCTCGTCCGCGCCGTCGCGATGTCGAGCAGTGCCAGCGGCGCCAGGCGAACCATGCCACCGAAGACCCGATGGGTGTGCCCCTCCAGTTCCAACAGTTGTTTGCCACGGTCATAGGTCGGATGCGTTCCGGCGCCAACTTCCTCGGCCAGCTCGGCGAGGTGCCGGTGCCGCGTGGAGTGCCAGGTGCCGCCGATATCGATCATGTGGTCACCGGCGATCGGGACGCTGAGCGTGCGCCCACCGACCCGATCCTGGGCTTCGAGCACGACCACATCGTGTCCCTTGCGATGCAGGTCGTAGGCCGCGGTCAATCCGGCCAATCCGGCTCCGACGACAGCGATCTCGGTCTGGTGCCGGATCACCGTGTCACACTCGCCAATTCGGTGACGTCTCCGTTCAGGTAGCGCTGCCGGCATTTGCCGCGCTGTACCTTGCCCGAGGAGGTCCGGGGAACGGTGTCACGCGGGACGACGCTGACCCGGTCCGGTGCGTGGCCGAGCTGAATGCGCAGTCGGTTCATGACCGTTGTCGCCACCTCGGACAGGTCTGGCACCGAATTATCCGGCTCGACCAGCACGATCATCCGCTCGGTGTCGGCCAGGGAGAACGCGACACACATCGTCCCGACGCCGGGCACCCGAGCCGCGATGTGCTCGTAGTCCTCGGGATACAGGTTGCGGCCGCCAACGATGATCATGTCCTTGATGCGGCCGCAGACGACCAGTCCTTCGGGGATCAGGTAGCCGAGATCACCGGTACGGACCCATCCGTCGACCAGCACTCGCGCAGTTTCCTCCGGCTCGTCCCAATAGCCCCGCATGGCCGACGGGCTTCGGAACCACACTTCACCGATGTGGCGCTCGGAGAGTACGTCTCCCCCGTCGTCGCGGATCTCGAGCTCGATGCCCGGGAACGGCTGACCACACACGACGAGCAAGCGTGCATCGGGATCGCCGGGCTCGACGGGTCGCGCGTAGCGGCGATCGATCAGATCGGTGCGCGACACGTGGTCGCAGTACATCGGTTCGGCCATGGGACTCGAGGCCACCGCGACCGTGCCCTCCGCCAGGCCGTACATCGGGGTGATCGCTTCCGGCCGCAATCCGTACTCGGCGCCGACCTCGGCGAAGCGGGTCATGGTGTCTGCACGGATGGGCTCAGCCCCATTGCCGCAGATCAACAGCGAGGACAAGTCCAGCGGCCGCGGGCGGGCCAGCATGCCGCGTCCAGCAAGCTCGTAGGCGAAGTTGGGTGCCACGGTCGAGGTGGCCCGATACCGGGACAGCGCGTCCACCCACGAGTCGGGGCGGGCCAGATACTCCTCGGGCGGTTGCAGGACGAGCCTGCTGCGGATGGCGACCGAACCGAGCATGCTGATCAATCCCATATCGTGGTACAGCGGAAGCCACAACACGGTGGTCGGGTGCTCTACCACCGCCATGACGTCGTGCCATGCCGCGGCGACATTGGTCAACATCTGTCGGTGCGTCAGAGTAACGGCGCGCGCGTTTCCGGTTGTGCCCGAAGTGAATTGCAGATACGCGACATCGTCGGGATCGATGTCGACCTCATCGAACGTCTCCGCGCCGATGTCGTGGTGCGCGAGATCGCCACACTTCAGTACCGGGATATCAAGCTCGATCCGCCGAGCCAGGAAGCGATGGAAGGTGTCGGCGACCACCAGGCAGGATGCGCCGACGTGTCCGAGCCGACGGCGAATCTCGGCGAGCAGTTCCGGCAGGTCCGAAAGCCGGTGCGGCAGCGGCATGATCACCGGAACCGCGCCGGCCATCCATGCCCCGAACAGGCAGCCCAGGGACGCGATCGAGGTGGATGACATGATCACCACGCGATCGCCTCGACGCACGCCGTGGTGTGCCAGGCCCGCGGCCACCGAGCGAGCCATCGACTCGAGCCGCGCATACGGCAGCGGAGTCTCGTTCAGTTCACGGTCCACCATGACAATGCCCGAATTCTCCTGCGCGGCCAGTCGCAGCACGCCGGGAATGGTTGCGGCACCGAGAGAGTGCTCTGGACGCGGAGAGACCCGCGGTGCTGTCAAGACGTTGTCGGTTCCCATGAAGTCTCCTCGATTGCGGCCGAACGGCCGGATAGATATGTCGTCACTGCCTTCGCCAGACGCGGGGCGTCACGGCGCACGCTGCGGATGTTTCCGCTCAGGGGATGGGCGTAGCCCAGGAAGTACAAGCCTGGCGCCTGGGGTAGCGAGGTACCGCCACCTGCGACAGGAAACCCGTTGGACCGCAGTACATCTAGATCGCCGAGCATTTCCGGAAGGCCGGTATGATAGCCGGTCGCGGCGATCACCAGGTCGGGCGAGACCGCGGTCCCGTCCGCCAACAGGACCTCATTGCCGCGGAATCCGACCACATGCGCTACCGGCTCGATGGCACCTGTCCGCAGGCCCGCCAGGATGCCCGCATCAATGATCGGAGTGACGCCGGTCTCTGCGTATTGACTGCAAATTCCATTGGCCGGCTTGGGCATCCCGTACTTCGCCAGATCCCCGACCACCACCCGGATGGCAGCCCCCAAAGCCAGGTCACCGACTTTCGGGGGGAAGGGTTCGACCAGCACCGGCCCCAGCAGGGTCGGGACGCCGAGGATCGTGCGGGGCGCGATGTGAGGTGCGGTGCGCACCGCGATCCGTGTGCGCCGTGCGCCGCCCCCCGCGACCAACGCCGCGATCTCGCCCCCGGAGTTTCCGGTCCCGACAACCAGCACATCGGTTCCGCGGTAGCCGTCGGCATTCCGGAACTGCGACGAATGCACCACTGTCCCGGTGTATTCGGCCAAGCCCGGCCACTCGGGGATCTTCGGGATCCTGCTGTACCCGGTCGCGACGACTACCACGGGGACATGCCAGTCGCCACGGTCGGTTTCGATCCGCCAGCCGTCGCCACACCGGGTCACGCGACGGACCTCGGTGTCGAAGCGGATATCGATATCGAAGCGGTCCCGATAGTCGGCCAGGTATTCGAGGAACTCGTCGCGGGTAATCCACCGGCTGGCATGGCGTTTGTAGCGCATGCCCGGCAGATTCGACATGCCTTTGGGCGATTGCAATCGCACCGCGTCGTAGTGCCCGTGCCAGGGCGCCGCGAGGCGATCCGTTCGCTCCAGCACGGTCACCGATACTCCGGAGGCCCGCAGCATGGCGGCCGCCCCCAGCCCCGCGGGCCCCGCGCCCACGACGACGACGCTCGGTACGTCGGTGCGCCCGGTGGAACGCGGTCGTCGCAGGCGTCGGCCCCAGAAACGTTGTGTCACGCCGAGATCCCGATGCGCGAGGCCACGATGTCGCCGACCCGGGCCACGAACTGCGCCGCGAGCCGCTCGACGGTTTCGGTGCGGTGCAGGTTCTTGCTGTAGGTCCAGATCATGTGGATCTCACCATCGAGCGCCAGCCCCATGACGTCGATGACCCGCCACCGTCGCGCATTGGGGCTGCGGTGCTCACCGAAATGATCGATCAACGGCCGGGCCTGGTCGGTGAAGTATTCGCTCACGTCGCCCCAGAAGTTGAACCCCACATCGGGCGGGCGGATCGCTGCGACGGCGTCGCGCACGGACGGGTCGTCGCACAGGTAGCGGAGCAACCCGTAGCCGGTGCCGTGGTTCGGAATCGCACGCAACTGGTCACGCACACCGATCAATTCGGCGCCCGCGTCCGCGGCGTCGGTCACCTGGATCAGCGCGGGGGACAGCGTCGAGAATCGGCCGATGGTCCGGATGACATCCAGATCGCCGAAGACCTCATTGCGCCCGTGTCCTTCGAGCTCGAGCATCACCTCCCGCGAGCCGCTCCAGTCCGCGACCACACGCGCGAGCGCGGCCACCAGCACGTCGCGCAGCTCCAGATCGCCCTGTCGAGACAGCATGGCCATGATCGCCTCGGCCACCGCCCCCGTGAAGCTCACGATGTGCCGGTCGGCGGAACCTTGCACGTTGGGACCCAGATCGAAATCGACCGGCACCGAGGCGATCTCCGCGTTCGCCGACCGCGTCCAATGGGCCAGCTCGCCACGCGCCGCCGCAGAATTGGCATAGGTGCGCAGTTGGGCGGTGCTCTCGGCCAGCGAGGCATTGTGCGGCGGCAGGATCACGGGCTGCCCCACTACGAGCTGTGCGTACACGTTGGTGAGGTCTTCGAAGAACACGCGCGAGGAGTAGTAATCCATCACCAGCCAATGCGCGCTGATCAGCAGACGTGGCCTCCGCTCGTCACACCCGGTGAAGTAGGTGACGCGGACGGACGGGCCCGTGGACAGATTCAGGCTGCCGTGCTGGCTCGCCACGTATCGACCCAGTTCGGCGTCGTAGTCGTGGCCGGCCGCGCTGAGGTCGACGACCGTCAACGTGGCCATTCCGTCGGCCGGGTCCTGCGGAATGGCGGCCGTCCCGATCCCGTCCGCGTGCTCGTACCGGACCCGCAGTGCCCCATGGTGATTCACCACGTGACGCAACGCCTCGCCCAGCACCTCCACATCGAGCGCCTCGTTCAGTTCGAACAGCGGCCACATCCCGTTCCAATGGTCGCCATCGGCGAACCGTTGGTCGAAGAACCACTCCTGGCTCGCGGACAGTCCGACCGGGCCCGGACGATCCCCTTCCGCCAGGGTGTCGACGGCGCGCACCCGGACCACCCGCGCTTGCCCGGCGATTGTCGGGTTCTCGAAGAATTCGCGGACGGTCAGCGCGTATCCGGCCTCCGAGACTCGCGAGATGATCCGGATCGCCAGCAACGAGTCACCGCCGGAAGACAGGAACTCGTCGTGGCGGCCGACCCGCTCGACCGAGAGCACCGATTTCCAGGCTTGCGCGAGCATCTGTTCCAGGGGGCCTTCTGGCTGCTCGTAGGCCGTCGCTTCGAAATGCGGCTCGGGCAGTGCACTCCGATCGATCTTTCCGTTCGACGACAGCGGCAAGGCTGACATCGTGACGAAGGCGGCGGGAATCATGTACGCCGGGAGGCGATCCGCGCAGAACGCACGAAGGTCCGACTCGTCCAGGCCGCGTCCTCCGTCGGTCACGACATAGGCCACCAGGCGGCGACTCCCGCCGGCGGTGTCCTTGGCGGCGACCACCACCGATCGCGCGGCGCCGTGCTGGGCCAGCACGTACTCGATCTCGCCGAGTTCGATGCGATATCCGCCGACCTTCACCTGGAAGTCGTTGCGGCCCAGGATCTCGATGCTGCCGTCCGGGAGGTACCTGCCGAGGTCACCGGTCTTGTAGAGCGATCGGCCGCCCGACACGATGAATCGCTCCGCGGTGCGCACGGGATCACCGAGATACCCTGTCGCGACGCCGATTCCACCGATGTGGATCTCTCCGACGACGTGATCCGGGGTCTGGCGCAGGTTTTCCGACAGCACTTCCACGGTCTGGTTGTCGAGCTGCCGACCGTAGGGGATGCTGCGCCACCGGGGATCCACGTCGCCGATCAGATGGCCGATCGACCAGATCGAGGCTTCGGTCGCGCCACCCAGCGCGAACAACAGCGGTATTCCCGCGACCACCGCGCGAACGCGGTCCGGAAGCGTCAGCGGAATCCAGTCCCCACTCAGCAGTACGGCGCGGACATCGGTGATGCTCACCGACGCCTGCTCGGCGTGCTCGACGAGCAGTTCCAGTAGCGCAGGCACGGTGTTCCAGACCGTCACGCGGTGCTCGTTCACCAGCGTCAACCAGTGCGCCGGATCGTGGGTCTTGTCCGTGTCGGGCAGCACCACGGTGCCGCCGCAGCCGAGCACGCCGAAGATGTCGAACACCGACAGGTCGAAGCTCAGCGACGACAGGCACAGCACCCGGTCCTCGGCCGTCAGCACGAGCCGACGCGAGATGTCGTGCAGGGTGTTCACCACCGCGGCATGGCTGATCATGACGCCCTTGGGATTCCCCGTGGAACCCGATGTGAAGATCACATACGCAAGGTCGTCGGGCAGTGCGCGCGATGCACCGGCGAAGTCCGGCGCGCGTTCCAGCAGCGCGTCGTCGACAACAATGCCGTTCACACCTTCGGGAGGCTCGACACCCGGCTGAACCAGGGCCGCCCGAACGCCACTGACCTCGATGAGGCGGGCAATGCGTCCGGAGGGCAGATCGGCGTCGATCGGAAGATATGCCGCGCCGGCGCGATTCACACCGAGCACGCCAGCGACCTGCTCCCAGCCCTTGCGCATGATGACAGCCACGAGATCGCCACGGCCGATGCCGATCTCACCCAGCTCTGCAGCGATACCGCTGGCGAAACCGTCTAGTTCGCCGTAGCTCAGCGTCTTGCAGGACGTCACGACGGCGACCGAATTCGGTTGAGCGCGCGCGGCCCTGTCGAATCGGTCGTGGATCAATTCCAGGGTCGAGGCCGCAGTCGGCTCGACAGCCGCGGGCCGGACGGCCAGCTGCGACTCGGGCACGTTGACGACCAGATCCAAAGCGCCGGTGGGTGCGACGGAGATGTCGTGCAGCAGATCGGAATACGCCGTGAACATGTCGTCGAGCACGCCCGCCGGGAAGAGGCCGTCGATCGCGTCCCAGGTGATGATCAGTTCGCCGTCGCGCACGCTGACCTGATTGTCGAGGTACACCTGGGGCGTCTGCGAGATCCCGTAGTCGAGGCTGACCATGCTCGCCAGCTCGCCGAGACCGCCTTCGCTGAGCAGCGCGGTGAACACCACCGGCATCATCGCCTGCTCGGGGCCACGCAGCTTGGCGATTTCGCGCTGCACCTGGACGCCACTGAAACAGCGATGCTGCAGGTCCTCACGGAACTGCGCCTGCAGCGACCGGGTTGCCGCGGACAGATTCGAGTGCTCTCGGAGGTCACACTCCAGCAGAATCGTGCTACTGAAATCACCTGCGAGCTTCGCGAGCTCGCGATCCCACTGCGGGCGATCGGCGAAGGTCAGGTTCAGCGTGAAGGCACCCGAGGTCGACCACTTGCGCACCACCAGGGCATACGCGGCGCAGAGCAGCATGGCCGGCGTGGCACCGAGCTCGGCGGCACGTTCCTTGATTCGCTGCCAACAGATCGCATCAAGTGTCGCTGTCCGCCGGGTAAATTCGGGAGAATCGCCAGTTCCAGAACCGGTCACGACCGGCAGTGTGGGGGCAGCGGCAAGTTCGGGGGCCCGCTGCGTCCAATAATCTCGAGCATCGGCGTACTGCGACGTCTGTTTGAAGTCCTCGACGGCCACCACGTAGTCGCGAAAAGTCACGACCGGTTCGGCAGCCTCAGGTTCGGCCTCGAATCCGGTGAGCAGGCGCGCCCAGTCCGCGGCCAGGATCTGCAGGGTGCCGGCGTCGGCGAACAGCATGTCGATGCTGAGGCACAACCGGACCCTCGACTCCGGCAGCACATGTGCACGGACTTCATACAGCGGCCAGGTCTGCGAGTCGAATGCCTGGTGGCCCAGTTCATCTCGCGTCTGTTCCAGCACCTGCTTGCGCGTCGACGCGCGCGAAGCGGTCAGATCGATCCCGCGGATCCGGTACTCCGGCACCGAACGCAGGACCTGCTGGCGACCATCGGGCAGGACGACGGCACGCAACATGTCGTGCCGTGCGATCAGTGCGTTGAACGCCGATTCGATCTCGCCGAGATCGAATCCACGGACCTCGGCCTCGAGGTACACGTGCGTGGATCGCCCACCGAGCTCGAATGCCTGACTACCCAGCCAATAGGCCTGCTGAACATCGGTCAGCGGGAAGGGCTCGAACCGCTGCTCCGGGCGCGGCCGGAAATGGTCCACGACTCCGCGGCTCGAGCTCTCCAGTGCTTTGCCGTCGATCACGGCATTCGCCAGGGAATTGATTGTGCAGTTGGAGAACAGCAGTCCCAATTCGATCTCGACATCGAACTCCGCCTCGATGGCGGATTTCAGTCCGACGGCTTCGAGCGACTGCATGACGAGCACATCATCGCTGTCGGGCTCGAAAGCCGCATCGATTTCCATCCGCGACCACAGAACAGCCAATTGTTCCGCGATCGCATCCCGCGTCGAATCCTCGTGAACCTTCATATCCCCACTTTCAGAACGCACACCATCTGCTCGCCGGTGCCATCGGCACGGGCGAGTGTTATCGAGAGAAAAGTCAGACCGCCGATACGCTCATCGGACGGGCAACCTCATCGTCAGCGGAATCGGCCTCGCGCAGACCGATCCGATCGTGCAGGGCCGCCAGCGGTTTGGGCAGCCACCAGTTCGCGGTTCCCATCATGCGCATCAGCGCCGGCACCAACAGGGCCCTGATCAGGGTCGCGTCGGCCAGCACCGCGAGGGAGAGCCCGACGCCGAACAACTGCATCACCGAAACCCGTGATGTCGCAACACCGATGAAGACGATGATCATCAAACCGGCTGCGGCAGTGAAGATCCGGCCGGTACGCGCGACACCCATCGCCACCGCATGGGTGTTCGCCGCCGCCGAACGATCCGAGACGAGCCATTCCTCGCGGATCCGCGACAGCAGGAACACTTCGTAGTCCATGGACATCCCGAATGCGATGCAGAACATCAGGATCGGGATCGCGGCATTGATGTAGCCGGTGGGCGTGAACCCGAGCAGGCCGGAAAAGTGCCCCTGCTGGAAGACCCACACCATCGCACCGTAGGACGCCGACAGCGACAGCAGGTTGAGCAGCAATGCCTTCAGCGGAATCAGGATGCTGCCGGTGAACAAGAACAGCACGACGAAGGTGGCAGCGGCGATGACGATGAGAGCGAGCGGAAGCCGGGCCATGATGGCATCGAGGGAGTCCCTGTTCATTGCGGCATTACCACCGATCAGGACGGGTCCCGGTGCGGGCACCGCTCTCAGTGCGCGTAGCTGTTCAGCGCCGTCAGCGGAATAGGGGTCCAGCGTCGACTGAACGCTCAGATACGTTCCAGCGTCGTTGACCATACCGGCAGGTGCCGCTGTCATCCGTTGTCCGCCAACGTAAACGCCGGCGCTCGACAGCACCGCCGGTACATGATCAACCTTCGACAGCGCAGCGGCATACGCGCCCACGGCGGCGGCGTCGGATACACCGGGTAGGACAACAACCGGGCTGGCGCCGAAATTGGCCGCGAAGTCGGTGCGCAACTCATCACCCACCTGCCGACTCTGCGCGGACTCGGGTAGGGCGCGATCGTCCGGATAGCCGAATCGCAGGGACAGGAACGGCGCTCCCATCGCCAACAGCACAGCGGCCGCGGCGACGGTGACCGGAACGGCGCGACGCATGACCACGAGTACGAATCGATACCACCGCGACTTCTCGGGCGCAGGCGCGCTGCCCGGCTGACGACCTACCAACCGCAGCAAGGGTTTCCGTAGATCCCAGGCGTTGATTCGATCACCCAGCACCAGCAGAGCCGCCGGGAGGATCACCAGGGCGGCACCGGTGGCGGCACCGACGACCCCGAGGCCCGCGTACGCGAACGACCGCAGGAAGTACTGCGGGAACACGAGCATCGTGCCCAGGCACAAGGCCACCGAAAGCGCGGAGAACACCACCGTCCGCCCGGCAGTACGCACGGCGCGCTCAACCGCCGCCGGGGTGTCGTGACCGTCGGCCAGTTCCTCGCGGAATCGACTGACGATGAAGAGGCTGTAGTCGATCGCAAGGGCCAAACCGAGGGCCGTCGTAATGTTGAGCGCGAAGATCGAAACGTCGGTAACGGCGGTCAGCAGCCGCAGGATGCCGGTGGTTGCCACGATCGTGAATACGCCGATCGCGACAGGCAATGTCGCCGCCACGAAGCTGCCGAACACCAGGATCAACGCGACAAAGGTGAGCGGAACGGCGATCGCCTCCGCGGAGGTCAGGTCCTCGGCTGCCTGCTTGTTGATGTCGTACTGCGCCACCAGCGAACCACCGACGCGGACATCGACACCGGAGTGTTCCATCCGACCCAGTTCTTCGGCGATCGCACCGGCCGAATTCTGTGCCGCGGCTTCATCTCCCGTCACACCCACCAGGACGAGCCCGCTCTTACGATCCTTGCTGCGCAGCCCCTGCGCGAGGTCGGGACGATCGATGGTCCAGTAGGACTGAGCACCGGAGACATCTCGATGCTGCTGCAACCACGAGACGATCCGAAAGGCCGTGAACCGGACATTCGGAGCGTCCACGCCATCCGAACTTCCAATCGAGACAACCAGATTGGGGTTGCCGCCCGGGAAATGGTCGGTCAGGTAGTCATTGGCCCGCTGCGACTCCAAGTCCGACGTCATGACGCCGCCAGCCTTCAAGTGCGACTGCACGGACGCGCCGAAAGCACCTACCACCAGCACAAACAAAAAGGTGATAATAAGCAGCAACAGCGGCCTGCGCCCCACGGAACGCACCAATCTCACCAACACGTAAAACCCCTCATACGACGACCCGATGCTCTCGACGAGACATACGGAAGAACGAACCCATGAACGGAAGGAAAGTGGACGGCGAATCATTCGCCAGACGCATCCCCACAGGTACGGTTACTCCCCTGCAACACGTTTCACGACGTTAGCTACAAGATCGACGTAGCACAAACGGTAAGCGGTACCTTCGGACACAGGATCCCGCCGGTCCGCACATGCCAGAGGGTTGCCACCCGATCCCCCACGTCACCGACCTGCAAGTGAGCGAGGACACCGCGATTGCCATGATTGACAGTGCTACATGGAATATATGATTTCACGCTGATTCCAAACAGTGACATCGTCGACAGACCACCATGATCCGCCCTGGCGGGGCCGAATTGGTCGTCGAATCCCGGCTGCTGCCATAAGAATTCAGGGAAGTCGAAGAACAGCTGAACACCAGACAACCGCCAAGCTAATTGCTGGCGGCATCAAACCGGATGCACCCAGCGACAAGTGCGACTCTCCTCGGTTCCGGGCGGAATCAAGTTCCCAGCCAAGGGACTTGGGCGTTCGGACGCACTCGCTGAGACGGCCACGCTCTCCCGCATGTTCGCCATCCCGGCGGGCATCTAGGGCGGAACCCCGTGGTCGGCTATGTCGGTGAACCGCTGGGACAGCGGCACCGCGAAGGGGCATTCGTCGGCTACAAGTTCGGGCAAGACGTTCCGTACAACCAAGACGCGGTGCGGGCTCGTATCGACTTGACCGCTCGCGGCACACTAGGTCCTGTCTCCTGATGGTGAATCGGTCGGCCCCGCAGGCGGGGTCGACCGTGCATCATGACCGCCGTGGCGACCGCGATCGGTGATCGATACCAGGTTCTGACCGACAAGCAGTGGGAACTGCTGGAGCTACTGCTGCCGAAATCCCAAGGCCACGTGGGCCGTAACTTCGCCAACAACCGCCTGATCGTGGAAGGAATGCTGTATCGGCTGCAGTCCAGCCTGCCGGGACGCGACCTGCCCGAACTTCGGGCCGTGGCAAACGGTCTGGAAACGCCACCGCCGCTACGCCGCCGACGGCACCTGGGACCGGTGCTGACCGCGCTGATCACTTTGGCCGACACCACCGGCGACCTAAGTCGGAAACCGCTGCTGACCAGTGGAATGCAGCGCATCGGCGGACTATTTCGTGGTGGGTTTACCGTCACCCCGTGCGCCTACGAGGCGCCCGAATCCTCGCGGCGCAAGGCTGATGCCAACCTCGTGAAACCCTACGCCTAGGGGAGATCTCTGATCGGGCGGCCGCCAGATTCCAACTTTGCTCACGTTTTGAGGGTCGCAGCGACTCCATCGCGACAACGTTGTCCACTGCTGGACACGTGTATCCCTCCGAGTCGATGTAGTGCACGGTCGCGATCGTGGACGCCTCCTTGCGCCCCAATTGGGCACTGGCCCGCAGCGGATCGTTCGTCTTGCCCCTCACGTGCCTCGCGGCGGTGTCCCGGAAGTTGCCGCACTGCACCCATTCCAGCGCCGTGCCCCGAACCACCTTCTGCAGCAGTTGATCCGCGGCGCCCGTCGGGGGTCCTCCACACCCGCCTCAGCAAAGCCGGCGCCACGACATCGGCAAAGCTGGAAAGGGCTCTCGTCGAACGAGATCGGCGACGCAATCTTCGATGACAATGCCCTCTATCGGGAGGACATGGCGCGGATAACTGGCCAAGCGGCATCGCGACTGAGGATCACAGTCGCGAGCAGTCAGATCAGATTCCTCGACAGCAGAAGCGCGTGGACCTTCGTCACGGATTCCTCTACGGACAAACGGTGGGTCTCGAGCCATAGATCAGGATCGTCGGGCACCTCGTACGGCGCGTCGACCCCCGTCAGCCCTGAGATCTCTCCTCTGGCCTGTTTGGCATAGAGCTCCTTGACATCGCGTGCCGAGCACACCGCGACGGGCGCGGCGACATGGATTTCCAAAAACGGGATCGCCGCGGCATGGTGGCGTTCGCGCACAGCCTGCCGGCTGTGCGCGTAGGGAGCGATGACCGGGACGATCGCCGTGATCCCGTTGCGTGCGAGCAACTGTGCGAGATCGACCGGACACGGACGGCTCGCGGAATGAAGAGCGCGAGCCCGACATCCGCTTCGTATGGCACGCCGCCCGAGCGCCGAGCCCGAGAAGGCCGGGCCGAGTTGAAGTTCAGCCACACTGCACGTGATATCGGCTCGGCGGTCAGGGCGCCTGCACGATGGTGAGCTTGCCGCGTTTGCGGAGGGTGAAGCCGAGGGTCTCGTAGAGGCTGATGGCGGTGGTGTTGTGGGCGACGGCGTGTAGGAACGGGGTTTCGCCGCGGGCGCGAATGCCCGCGCCGACGGAGCGGATGAGGCGGGTGGCGATGCCGCGGCCGCGGTATTCGGCGTCGGTGCAGACGGCGCTGATCTCGGTCCAGCCGGGTGGGTGCAGGCGTTCACCGGCCATGGCGATCAGCCGGCCGTCGATGCGCATGCCCAGGTAGGTGCCCAGTTCTATGGTGCGGGGTGCGTAGGGGCCGGGGTCGGTGCGGGCGATCAGGTCGAGGATTTCGGGCACGTCGGCCGCCGTGAGCACCTCGAGCTCCGGGTCATGGGCGACGCGCAGCGCGGTGCCGTCCATCTGGACCGAGCCGAATTCGGCGAGAACCGTCCAGCCGTCGGGCAATTCGTGGCCGGCGCCACGCAGTCCGGTGCTGCCACCCGGCCCGAGCAAGGTGGCCAGGTCCGCCCAATCCTGTTCGTCCAGCGCCGGTGGATGCCCGATGAACCTGGCCACTTCCGGGTCGTAGCGCCCCACCCGCCCCGACCAGGTAGCGAATCGCCGATGTTCGCCCCGCAGTGACGCCCGCACCGGGTCGTCCAGCGGGTGCAGCGAGGTTTCGATATCGATGGCAGATTCAACGGTCAACGCGCACTCCTCCGGATCAGGGTTCAGCCACAGCACATTAGCGACGCGAACGACCTCTGGAACCGGTTGCGCTCAGCCCGATTCCGATGTGCCGGTGTCACCGCGTTGACAAGTCCGGGGCATCGGACTACCGATCCGGGTACTCTCGGTCAGCAGTCGGCGCACGAATTTCCGTTCCGCATAAAGGAACTCGATCGTCGACGGGGGCCGCGGCGCACTTCCACGGCCTTTCGGGGAAAAGGAGTACCGCGTGACCATTGATGCCGGCGTGCACCGTTATCCGTTCGGCGATCCGGTTCGGCTCGATCAGCATCCGATGGCGGCGAAACTGCAACGGGAGGAACCGATCTCGCGGGTGCGGCTGCCGTTCGGCGGGGAGGCGTGGCTGGTCACCCGGTATGCCGAGGTGCGGTCGGTGCTCAGCGATCCGCGGTTCGGGCGGGCGGCAACTGTGGGGCGGGAGGATGTGCCGAGAGTCCGTGAAACACCGGCGCTGCCGAACGTGCTGACCAGCATGGATCCGCCGGAGCTCACGAGGGTCCGCAAATTGACAATGACCGCCTTCACCTCTCGCCGGGTGCAGGAATTGCGGCCACGCGCCGAGCAGATCGTCGACGAACTGCTGACGGCCATGGCGGATTCCGGTTCGCCCGCCGACCTGGTGACGGCGCTGGCATTGCCGGTTCCGGTCACGGTGATCTGCGAAATGCTCGGGGTGCCGGCGCGGGATCAGCATCGGTTCCGCGAATTCTCCGATGCGGTCATGTCGACCACCGCGGTGACCGCCGAGGAGCGGATGGCCGCCTATGCCGAGCTCACCACCTATCTCACCGAGCAGATCGCGGTGCGCCGCACCGATCCCACCGACGATCTGCTGGGCGCGTTGGTGGCGGCCCGCGACAACGAGGACCGCCTGACCGAGGACGAACTGATCACCCTCGGCATCACCCTGCTGGTCGCCGGTCACGAGACCACGGCGAACCAGATCTCCAATTTCACCTACACGCTGCTCACCACGCCGGGTGCGTGGGAACGCCTGCGCGCGGACCCGGAGCTCGTCCCGACCGCCGTGGAGGAACTGCTGCGCTTCATCCAGCTGGGCAATGGCGGCGCGTTTCCCCGCATCGCGAGCGAGGATGTCGAGATCGCGGGGACCCTCGTCCGCGCCGGCGAGGCCCTTTTCGTCGATCTCCAGGCCGCGAACCGCGACGAATCGGTGTTCGAGGACCCGCACGCCCTGACCCTGGACCGACATCACAACTCGCACTTGGCCTTCGGCCACGGCTTCCACCACTGCATCGGCGCCCAGCTCGCCCGCCTCGAACTCCAAGTCGCGCTCACCGCGCTGCTGCGCCGCTTCCCGAACCTGCGGCTGGCGGTCCCCGCCGACGAGGTCCCCTGGAAATCCGGCATGCTCCTGCGCGGCCCGAAGAGCCTCCCGGCGGCCTGGTGATCGCGCGGCCGTGACATTCACGGCCTGAGCTTTACCCTTTCCCGCCGAAGGCTGGGCCGAGACTTCGCGACCGGCCGACCGTTCTGTCCTCACCGAGCTGCCACAGGCGACCTGATGCTCTCCAGCCAACTCGGCAATATCCTCCGTGCCCGGCTGAGCTAGCGCCTGCTCGCGCGGCGGTAGGCGAGGGCGGCGGGGACCGCGAAGACGCACAGCGCGCCCAGCGACCAGGCGAGCGTCAGAGTCAGCGGCCGCGCCAGCGGGCCACCCTCGGACAGCGCGCGCATGGCGTCGATGGTGACCGAGATCGGCTGGTGCTGCACCACGGGCCGAATCCAGTCCGGATACGCGGTGGCCGGGACGAAGCCGGTGCTGAAGAACATCAGCAGCGAGGTCAGAATCGTCATGCTCTCCACCAGTGTCGCTTTGGGGGCGGAGGCGGCGAGGGCGGTGACCATGGTGGCGAAGCCGAGCCCGAGCAGCACCGGGATCAGCAGGAAGGCGAGGGCGGCGAACACACCCTGGTGGAAGCGGAAGCCCAGCAGGTAGCCGAAGGCGACGATGATCACCGTGCCGACCAGGATCCGGGTGCCCTCGGCCAGGACGCGGGATGCGGGACCCGAGGCGCGGTGGATCGGCAGCACCCAGAAGCGGGCCAGCAGACCGGCTTCGCGTTCCCGCCACAGCATCGCGCCGCTGGCGACCGCTCCCGACAGCGCACCGATTACCGCGACCATCGGCACCGAACCGTAGAGCGCGTTGTGGCCGGAGAAGCCGCTCACCTGGCTGCCGATCACGGTATTGAGCACGAACAACAGCAGGCACGGGATGATGAGGGTTTCCAGCAGCGTGACCGGGTGCCGCGTCCAGCGCAGCAGTAGGCGCTGAGTCTGAATCATGGTGTCGCGCACCAGGACCGTGGTCATGCGCGGCTCCTGGTATTCAACCGCCAGGCCAGCGGCACACAGAGGACGATGATCGCCGCGATCCAAATCAGCGAGGGCCCGACCAGCGCGAGCGTCACCCCGGCGGTACGCGCGCCGGTGTCGCCCGCGAGCGCTCGCAGCACGCCGACGAACTGGGAGACGGGCTGGTTGCGCACGAAAGGCTGTATCCAGTGCGGGAATTGGCCGACCGGGGCCAGCCCGCTCGAGAGCATGCCGAGAATCAAGGGCGGCAATCCCAGGATCTGGGTGATCGATTCGGGACTGCGCGACGCGGTGCCCACCACGTCGGCGGCGAGGGTGAACACGATCCCGATCAATAGCGAGAAGCCCAGGAAGCCGAGTGTGTGCGCCGCGTCGAGCCGGAACCGGAACCCGATGACGTGCCCGCAGACCACGGCCGCCGCCAGCGAGATGCACAGTCGCACAACCGACCCCGACATCCGCGCCGCGACCGGCACCAGCGCGCCGACCGGCATCGCGGTGAAGCGGCGATCCAGCCCGGCCGCCGCGTCGGTGGCCGCACGCAAGGCCGCGGAGATGGCGGTGAAGGCGCTCGCCTGCAGGATCACCAGCGGCATCATGAACTGCGCGTAGCTGCTGAATCCCGTTCCGGCGAAGGACATCACGCGATTCAGCGGGATGTAGAACCCCGCGGTGAACACCGCCGGGGCGATCACGCAGGTCAGCATCTCCCCCGAGCGTACGGCGGGCACGATGGTCCTGCGGCTGAGCACCCACCATTGGCGCAGGGCGGCCGGGTTGGGCCGTATCGGCTCGAAGCGAAGCGCGGCGGTCACGGACGCACCGCCTCGACGCGCGTCTCCAGCGCGTGCTTGCCGGGCGTCTCCGTCAGAGACAGGAACACCTCGTCCAGCGACGGCCGCCGCAGGGCGATATCGCTCAATTCGATTCCCGCACTGTCGAGCAGCCGCAGCACCGCCGCCACGGTCTTCGCGCCGCCGGGCGCGGCGATGGTGAGCCGGTCGGGTGTGGCCGGGTCCCGTTGCGGCTCCAGCAGTTCCAGGACCGCCTCCATGATCCCCAGTTCGCTCCGATGCAGCGGGATGATCTCGCAGTAGCTGGACCCCGTGCGCGCCTTGAGTTCGTCGGGGGTGCCCTCGGCGACCACCGTGCCGTGGTCGATCACCACGATCCGATCGCAGAGCGCGTCGGCTTCCTCCAGATATTGGGTGGTGAGCAAGGTCGTGATGCCCTCGTTCCGGAAGTCGCGGACCAGCTCCCAAATGCCTTGGCGGCTGCGCGGATCCAGCCCGGTGGTGGGCTCGTCGAGGAACACCACCCGCGGCCGCACGACCAGCCCGCACGCGATATCGATCCGCCGCCGCATCCCACCGGAGTAGGTCCCGGCCCGCCGCGACGCCGCCTCCGTGAGTTCGACGAGCTCGAGCAGTTCGTCCGCGCGGGCCCGGGCGGCGCGCTTGTTCAACCCTTGCAGCCGCCCGAACATCACCAGGTTCTCGTAGCCGGACAGCATGTCGTCGAGCGCCGCGAACTGTCCGGTCAGCATGATGGACCGCCGCACCTCCGCGGCCTCGCGCACCACATCGTGACCGGCCACCGTCGCCTTCCCCCGGTCGGGTGTGAGCAGGGTGGACAGCACATTGACCGTGGTCGTCTTGCCCGCCCCGTTGGGCCCGAGCAGACCCAGTATCTCCCCGGGCGCGGCCGCGAAATCTATGCCGCGCAAGGCGGATACGCCGCCGAACGATTTCTCGATGCCCTCGACGCTCACGCCGCTGGATGTCACGAACGCTCCTCTCCTGCCGTGGCGGGCGGTTTGGACAGGTGGCCGTCGAGTAGGCGCGCGATCTGCGCCAACGCTCCGGGTGTGGCCATCCGGCTGTGTTCGGCATCGATGTCGTGCACGGTGATCTCGCCGCCGACATACCTCTGCCAGGCGCTCGGATCCGCGATGCGCGAAACACCTTGCGTGGCACGGAAGAACAGGATGTCGCCGTCGAAGGCGGGCCGCCGGTACCCGTCCATGAGCCGGATCGCGGAGTTGTAGGACCGGGTGAGCCGCTCCAGCAGCTCCGCGGTCACCAGCGACTCGGATCCCAGTTGCGCGCCGATCAATTCGGCGGCCTGCGCGGCGGTGGCCTCGGCGGGAATGTCGGCCAGTCCGAACAGTTCGCCGAACTCGCCGAGCAACGCACCGACTTCGAGTTCACCTGTGACATCGGCACTTTCGCCGTCGAGCTGGGCGTGCGCACCATTGGAGGCGTCCGCGTCCAGCAAGGCGACCACCCCCACCTCGGCCCCGTCGGCCCGTAGTCGAGCCGCGACGGCGTGCGCGATGATCCCGCCGAAGGACCACCCGAGCAGGTGATACGGCCCGTCGGGCTGCACGCCGCGGATCTCGCGCGCGTACCGCTCGGCGAATCCGGCAATGGAGTCGATCGCCGCCTCCCCCGAAAGCTCGGGAGCCTGCAGCCCGTAGATCGGCCGCCCCGGCCGCAGCGTCTCGGCGAATCCGAGGAATGGCCAGGCGATTCCGGACGCCGGATGAATGCAGAACAGGGCCGGTTCGTCACCGGTGCGGCGGATCGGGAGCACCACGTCCAGGCCCAGCGCCGAGCTGCCGCCGGTCTCGGTACCGGCGGCGAGGGCGGCGACCGTCCGATGCTGGAACACCTGCGCGGGTGTCAGCGTGAGACCCCGGCTCCGCGCCCGCGCGACGAGTTGCAGGGCGATGATGCTGTCGCCGCCGAGCGCGAAGAACGAATCATCCACACCGACCCGGTCGCGGCCCAGCAGTTCGGCGAACAGCTCGGCCAGGATCTCTTCGGTGGCACTGCCGGGAGCCCGGTATTCGGTGGTGTCGTCGGTGAATACCGGATCCGGCAGCGCCTTACGGTCGAGCTTGCCGACCGGCGTCAGGGGAATCGCGTCGAGGACGACGAAGGCCGAGGGCACCATGACCGCGGGCAGGCGTTCGCTCAGGTAGGCCCGCAGCTCACCGACCGCGAGTGCCGAACCGCCGGTGGGCACCACATACGCGGCCAGCGCCGGCGTCCCGGCCGGACCGCGAACCCCCAGCGTCACAGCGAATTCCACGCCCGGCGCACCCGCCAGCACCGTGTCGATCTCCCCCAGTTCGATCCGCTGGCCACGAATCTTGACCTGGAAATCCGAACGCCCCTGATACTCCAGCCGCGGCTCGTCATCCGTGGTCCACCGAACCAGATCACCCGTGCGATACATCCGATCCCCAGGTCCGCCAAAGGGATTGGCAACGAACCGGGCCGAGGTCAATCCGAACCGATGGAAATACCCCCGCGCCAGCGCGGGCCCGGTCACATACAGCTCCCCGATCACCCCGGGCGGCACGGGCCGCAGCCAGGAGTCCAGCACCAGCAGTTCGAACCCCCGCACCGGACCACCCAGCGTGATCGGCCCGTCAGCGGTCAGCTCCGCGGATCGCGTTGCGACAATGGTGGATTCGGTCGGCCCGTACAGATTGACCAGCTGCCGCCCCGGCGCCCACTGCGCCACCAGCTCCGCGCCCACCGCCTCCCCACCCACCGCGAGCGTCCGCAACTCGGGCAGATCGTGCGGCCGCATGGTGGCCAGCACCGACGGCGTGACGAACGCGTGCGTCACATGCTGATCGCGCAGCAGGTCTTCCAGATCCGGCCCGCTGTACGCCTCCGGCGGTGCGACCACGAGTGTCGCCCCGGAGCCGAAGGCGTGCAGGACCTCCAGGATCGACGCGTCGAAGCTGGGCGAGGCCACGTGCAGCACCCGCGCGTCCCGGTCCAATCGCATCGTTTCCAGTTCCTCGGCAACGAAATTCGCCAGCCCGTGATGATCGAGCAGCACTGCCTTGGGCTTGCCGGTGGATCCGGAGGTGTAGATCAGATAGGCGATCTGGTCCAGCGTGATCGGCCCGCCCCGCTCCCGATCGGTCAGCGGCCCCTCGGACACGGTCATGGCGTGCCGCAGCGAGCCCAGATCGTCGAGAACCAGCCAGTCGACGGTATCGGGCAGATCGGCGCGGATATCGCGCACGGTAATCCCGATCGGCGCCCGGGAATCGGCCAGCACATGCTCGATGCGGTCGATCGGATGGCCCGGATCCACCGGCAGGAACGCCGCGCCGGTCTTGGCGACCGCCCACAATGCCACCAGCGATTCCAGCGACCGGGTCAGCGCCAGCACCACGAACACCTCGCGGCCCACACCGTGCCGCAGCAGCACCCGGGCGATGCGGTTGGACCAGGCATCGAGGTCGGCATAGGTCATGGTCTGGGACCCGGCCACGATCGCGGTCGAGTCCGGCCCGGAAACCGCTGCCGCGGCGAGAATTTCGTGCAGCGCACGCGGCACCCTGGAGTCCGCGCCACGCCGCGGGGCCAGCGCCCGCCGCTCCCGCACGGTGGCGGCGGGCAGCTGCGCGACGGCACGGCGCGGGTGCATGGCGATCTCGATGAGCAGCTCCACGAACCGCTCGAGCAACGCCCCGGCCGCGCCGGCATCCACCTGACCGCTCCAGTAATTGAGCGTGACCCGCAACGCGGTCCGCCCGTCACCGTCCGGCCGTGGAGTGACCTTGAGGCTCAACGGATATGGCGCGGTCTCGGTATCGGCGATATCGCGCAGCCGCAGCCCTGCCCGCTCCAGCACCCCGTTCAACCCATCCCGGTCGATCGGCACCGATTCGTAGACGGTCATGGTGTCGAACAGTTCGGGCACGCCCACGGCACGGTGGATTTCGGCCAGCCCGAGGTGTTGATGCTCGAGCAGCCGGGCTTGTTCGGAGCCCACGCGAGTGAGGAGCTCGCCGATGGATTCGCCGGGATCGAGGGTGATGCGGACCGGCACCGTATTGATGAACAGGCCGATCATCTCCTCGACCCCGGCGAGCTGTGGAGGCCGCCCGGACACGGTCGCGCCGAACACCACATCGGTGCGACCGGTCAGGGTCGACAACAGTAGCGACCAGGCCACCTGCAGGGCGGTATTCACGGTGACCCCGGCGGCGCCGACGGTCCGGTTCAGCTCGGCGCTCATCGCGGCGGGCAGCTCCACCGACACCGTGCCGGAAACCGGTGCCGCCGAATCGACCGCCGGGAACGCCAGCGTCGGCACGTCGACACCATGCAACGTCTCGGTCCAGGCCGTGATCGCCGCATCGTCACGGTCGGCGAGCCAGGCCAGGAACCGCGCGTAAGACTGTGTCGGCCGCATGCCCTCGGGATCCGTTGGGCCGGTGAGATATCCGGTGAGCAGCTGCTGAATCAGCACCGGCATCGACCAGCCATCCAGAATCAGATGATGGCTGGTGATGAGCAGCGTCCAGTCCTCCGCCGCGGTCCGGATGAGAGTCAGCCGCAGCAGCGGCGGGCGAGTCAGGTCGAATCGAGTGCGCGCATCCTCCTCGACCAGCCGCGCGAGCTCCTGCTCACGATCGCCCCCGAACTCGGTCAGATCGATTTCCCGCCAGCCGATTTCGCCGTCGTCCAGCACGACCTGACGCGGCCCGTCTTCGGATTCCACGAAGGCCACCCGCAAGATGTCGTGCCGCTCCACCAAACCCTTTGCGGCCGAACGCAGCCGCGCAGTGTCGAGAGCGCCCGTCAACTCGGTGCGGGTCTGCAGCAAATAGCGATCCTCGGCGTCGGGATCGAATCGGCTGTGGAAGTACATGCCCTGCTGTAGCGGCGACAGCGGCCACACATCGACCAGTCGCGGATACTCCAGCCTCCAACGCTCGGAATCGGTTTCGGCGACCAGGCTGAACGGCTCCACCGGAACCACCGACGATTCCGCCGCCGTGGTCGCGGCGACGGCCGCCAGCCCGGCAACAGTCTTGTGCTCGAACACCTCCCGCGCGGAGAACTCCAGCCCGACCCCGCGCGCCTGGGAGACGAGTCGCAAGGCGATGATGCTGTCACCGCCCAGCGCGAAGAACGAATCGTCCACGCCGACCCGATCGCGCCCCAGCAGCTCGGCGAACAGCCCGGCCAGAACCAGCTCCGCGGGATTGCCGGGTGCCCGGTATTCCGCTGCGTCATCGTCGAATACAGGTTCGGGCAGCGCCCGCCGATCCAACTTGCCGACCGGCGTCAAGGGAATGGCATCCACGACAACGTAAGCGGCCGGAACCATCACGGCGGGCAATCGCTCGCTCAGGTAGGCGCGCAACTCACCCACGGTTGGCGTCGCCCCGGCGGCGGGTACCACGTAGGCCGCCAACGCCGGTGCCCCCGACGGTCCGCGCACCCCGAGCGTCACTGCGTACTCGACGCCGGGCGCATCGACGAGCGCCGCATCGATCTCCCCCAGCTCGATCCGCTGCCCGCGAATCTTCACCTGGAAGTCCGACCGCCCCTGGTACTCGATCCGCGGTTCGGCCTCCTCGGTCCACCGCACCAGGTCGCCGGTGCGATACATGCGCTCGCCGGGCTCGCCGAAGGGATTGGCCACGAACCGTTCCGCGCTACGCGCGAATCGCCCCGTATACCCCCGCGCCAGTGCGGGACCGGCGAGATACAGCTCCCCGGTGACCCCCGGCGGCACCGGCCGCAACCACGTATCGAGCACCATGGCCGCCAGCCCGCGAATCGGCCGCCCCAGCGTCACCGGTTCCGCCGCACGCAGTTCGGCGGGCCCGGTCGCCCAGATGGTGGTCTCGGTGGGGCCGTAGAGATTGACCATGCGCCGCCCGGCGGACCACTGCGCCACCAGATCCGCGCTCACCGCCTCACCCGCCACCGCGAGGAACCGCAACTCCGGCAGATCTCGCGGCGTCATGGTGGCCACCACCGACGGCGTGATGATCGCGTGCGTAACCCGCTGCGAGCGCAGCAATTCCGCCAGCTGATCACCGCTGTACACATCCGCCGGCGCGACCACCGCCGTGGCCCCGCGTGCGAAGGCCAGCACCTGCTCGGAGACGAACGAATCGAAACTGGGCGAGGCAACCTGCAACACTCGGGCCCGCCTGTCCATGTCGAAGGAATCCTGCTGATAGGCAACCAGATCCGCGATCCCGCGATGGGAGATGAGCACCCCCTTCGGCATCCCCGTCGACCCGGAGGTGTAGATCATCCACGCCGCGTTCTCCAGCCGTGGACGCCGCAGCTCGACCCGATCGGGAACGGTCGCTTCGGGATCGTCGAATGCCAGCCACTCCACCTGCCCCGGCAGCACGGACCGGCGGGCCATATCGGTCAGCCCCAGCGTCGCACCGGAGTCCCCGAGCATGAGCTCGATCCGCTCGGCAGGCTGGTCCGGATCGATCGGCAGGAACGCGGCCCCGGCCGCCGCCACCGCCCAGACCCCGATGATCAGCTCCGGCGACCGCGGGACAGCCAGCGCCACAATGGTTTCCGGCCCGGCTCCCGCGGCCGCTAACCGACGTGCGATCCGCTCGGACTCCGCCCGCAATTCGCGATAGGACATCGTTCGCGTCCCGGACACGATCGCCGTCGCGTCCGGATCCAAAGCCGCACCCGCCGTGAATATCTCGTGCAAGGTGCGCGGCGACGCCGAGTCCGCCCCACGCAGCGGTGCCAGCACCAACCGTTCCGATTGGGTGACCGGCGCCAGCTGCGCGACCCGGCGCTCCGGATCCATCGCGATATCGGTGAGCACCCGCACAAACCGCTCCAGCAGCATCCCGGCCCGCTCGGCATCCAGCCGCGAAGTCCAGTAATTGATCGCGATCCGCATCCGGTCACGACCCTCGCCAGGCTCCGGAACGACCTTCAGGCTCAACGGATACGGCGCGGTCTCCAGATCGGAGACCTCCAGCACCCGCATCCCCGCCCGGTCCAGCGCCGCGTTCAACCCGTCCCGATCGATGGGCACCGATTCGTAGACGGTAATGGTGTCGAACAGCTCCGGCAGCCCCGTGGCCCGATGGATCTCGGCCAGCCCGATGTGCTGGTGGTCGAGCATGCGCACCTGCTCCGCGCTCATCCGCCCGAGCACATCGGTCACCCGGTCACGAGGATCGAGAGCGACCCGCACGGGCAGCGTATTGATGAACAGCCCGATCATCTCCTCGACCCCCGCCAGCTGCGGGGGCCGCCCGGACACGGTCGCGCCGAACACCACATCGGTCCGGCCCGTCACGGTCGCCAGCAGCAGGGACCAGGCCAATTGCAGGGCGGTGTTCACCGTCGCACCCGACGCGCGCGTCACCGTCTCCAGCCGCGCGGCGATCTCGTCGGACAGCCCGACAGACACGGTCCCCGCCCCGATCGGCCCCGGATCGGCCGGTGCGGGCAGCGCCAGCGTGGCCGCGTCCAGGCCCCGCAGAAGCTCTGTCCAGGCCTCGATTCCGACCCCGTCGTCGCTTGCCAGCCAGGACAGGAACCCCGCATAGGAGGGTGCAGACGGTCGGAGTTCCTCGAAATCCGTTACCCCACTGATGTATCCGGCGAGTAGCTCCTTGATCAGCAGCGGCATGGACCAGCCGTCGAGGATGAGGTGGTGGCTGGTGATGAGCAGCGTCGACGTGTCGGCCGTCGTCCGAATGAGCGTCAACCGCAGCAGCGGCGGACGGGCCAGATCGAAACGGGTCCGCGCATCCGCCTCGGCGACCCGCCGCACCTCCTCGTCCCGCGCTCGATCATCCTGAATGCCACCGAGATCCACTTCCCGCCAGGCCACCTCCGCGTGTGCGAGCACCAGTTGCCGCGGCCCGTCCGGCGAATCCCGGAACGCGACCCGCAGGCTGTCGTGCCGATCGAGCACCGCCTGCGCGGCGGCCCGCAATCGCCCGGCATCGATCGACCCGCCCAGCGCGGCCCGGGTCTGAATCAAGTAGCGATCGACGTCGGCGGGGTCGAACTGGGTGTGGAAGTACATGCCCTGCTGCAGCGGCGAGAGCGGCCACACGTCGATCAGTCCGGGCTGCTCGTCCCGCCAGCGTCGCAGGTCGGCGTCCGCCACGGTGACGAGGCTGAAGGGTTCGACGGGTTCAGCGGGTGACTGCGGTTCAGCAGTGGTCGCGACGGCGGCCAATCCCGCAACGCTCTTGTGGTCGAACACCTCCCGAGCGCTGAACACCAGCCCCACGGCCCGAGCCCGCGAAACCAGTTGCAGGGCAATGATGCTGTCCCCACCCAACGCGAAGAACGAGTCATCTACTCCGACGCGATCGCGCCCCAGCAGATCGGCGAACAACGCGGCCAGCGTCGCCTGCACCGGGCTGCTCGGTGCCCGGTATTCGGTCGTGTCATCGGCGAATACCGGTGCCGGCAATGCTTTCCGGTCCAGCTTGCCCACCGGCGTCAACGGAATAGCATCCATCAACACCAGCGCCGAGGGCACCATGAACGCGGGCAGCCGCTGGGCCAGATAGGCCCGAAGCTCCCCCACATCGACCACCGACCCCGCCGCATCGGGCACCACATAGGCCGCGAGCGCGGAAGTCCCGGCCGGACCGTTCACGCCCAGCGTCACAGCGAATTCCACGCCCGGAGCCCCCGCCAGGGCAGCATCGATCTCCCCCAGCTCGATCCGCTGACCACGAATCTTCACCTGGAAATCCGACCGCCCCTGATAAACCAGTCGCGGCTCGTCTTCTGCGGTCCACCGCACCAGATCACCGGTGCGATACATCCGCTCCCCCGGTCCCCCAAAGGGATTCGCGACGAACCGGGAAGCACTCAGCCCGAACCTCCGTAAATACCCACGACCCAACCCCGGCCCCGCGAGGTACAGCTCACCGGTAACCCCCGGCGGCACCGGCTGCAGCCAACTGTCGAGCACCAGCACCGAAAACCCCCGCACCGGCCCACCCAGCGTGACCGGAAGATCCGCCCCCAACTCGGCCGATCGCGTTGCGACAATGGTGGTTTCGGTCGGCCCGTACAGATTAACCAGCCGCCGCCCCAGCGCCCACTGCGCCACCAGCTCTGCCCCCACCGCCTAACCAAGAACCGCCAGCGTCCGCAATTCGGGCAGATCATCCGGCTTCAATGTGGCCAGCACCGACGGCGTGATCAACGCGTGCGTCACCCGCCGCTCCCGCAACAGCTCCTCGAGCGCCGCACCGCTGTACCCGTCCGGCGGCGCGATCACCAGGCTGCCGCCGCACCCGAACGCGAACAGCGCCTCCAGAATCGACGCATCGAAGCTCGGCGAAGCCGCATGCAGCACCCGCGCGTGCCGGTCCAGCCGCATGGTTTCCCCATGCTCGACAACGAAATTCGCCAGCCCGCGGTGATCGAGCATCGCGGCCTTGGGTTTCCCGGTAGACCCGGACGTATAGATCAGATACGCGAGCTGCTCCGCCCGGATCGCCCCGCCCCGCTCGGCATCGGACACCGCGGTCGCCGGCTCGGACACCGCCCGCCGAATTGTGTCGGGATCATCCAGCATCAGCCAGTCGACCAGGCCGGGCAGCCCAGCCCCTATCTCACGCAAGGTGATCCCCAGCGCCGCACGCGAATCCGACAGCACATGCTCGATGCGATCGATCGGATGCCCCGGATCCACCGGCAGGAACGCCGCGCCCGTCTTGGCGACCGCCCACAACGCCACCACCGACTCGATCGACCGCGGCAGCGCCAGCACCACGAACTGCTCACGCCCGATACCCCTGCGCAACAGCACCCGCGCCAGCCGATTCGACCAGGCATCCAGCTCGCCGTAGGTAAGCGTTTGATCACCCTCGATCAGTGCGATCGCTTCGGGGTCCAAAGCCGCACCTGCCGCGAGGATTTCGGGCAGGGTACGCGGGATCGCTGACGCCGCACCCCGCACCGGCACCAGCGCCGCGCGCTCGGCCGCCGAAATGACCGGTATCCGCGACAGCGCAACCTCGGTGCCCGCCTCCAGGAATCGATGCAGATAGTCGACGAACCGCCGATGGTGCTCGGCCAACTCCTCCGCCCCGTACAGCGTCGGATTCCCCTGCAGATCCAGATGCGTGCTCTCCCCACCCACGCCCGGATACACATTGACGAACAGATCGTCGATCAGCCCCGAAATTAGCACATGAAGCCGCCCGACCACCGGCCCGAGATGAATCCGGTTGTCGAACATCATGAGATTCACCGTCGGCCCGAACGAGGTCGCGATATCCATGGTGTGGCCCAGATCCCGGAAAATATCCTCCTGCCGATACCGCTGCCGCCGCAGCGCGCCGGTCAATTCGCGCTGGGTGGCCCCGAGCAGTTCGCCGACGGTCATCCGCGGATCCCGAACCAGCCGCAGGGGCACCACATTCGCGACCATCCCGCCGGACCTGCGCAATGCCGCGGTGGTCCGACCCGAAACCGGCAGCCCCAGCGTCACTTCCGGCCCGTCGGTCATGGCCCCCAGATACGCCGCGAAGGCGGCGACCACAATCGGCGCGATACTCCCCGATTCGGCCGCTGCCATTCGCTCCAGCAATTTCGCCGTGGCGGGCGGCAATTCATCCGATACGAGCGTCGGTTGCGCCGCCACGCCGCCGCTGCGCCCGGCCAGGGTCACCGGCTCGGACATTCCCGCGAGATGGTCGTGCCAATACTCGCGGTCGGCTCGCATTCGGCTCGAATCCCGATAGGCGAGATCATCGCCCACGACATCCCGCAGTGCGGCAGCACGCGCGGGCGGCACTTCCCGTCCGGCGAGCAGCGCGTCATGGATCTCACTGGTCCGCTGCATCATGGTCATCGCGCCCGCACCGTCGATAACGATGTGGTGCATTCGGGAATACAGGAACCAGGATTCGGTATCCAACCGCAGCAGTGCCACCCGGACCAGCCGATCCGCATACAGATCCACCGGTGTCGCGTATTCGGATCGCATCCAGGCCAGCGCGGCTTCCGCCGGATCGGCTTCCCCGCGCAGATCCACGACCTCGACTTCGATATCGAGCTCCGGATCAACCATCTGCCCCGGCACACCGCCGTTTTCGATCAGTCGCAGCCCACCCGTCCCGAATTCCCGCCCGGCCCGGCGCACGGCCCGAGCCAAAATGTTTATGTCGACTTCCCCACTGAATTCGACATACTGCGCAATGGAAATCGGGACGGTGCCCGCGACCTGCTGGGCGAACCAGATGCCGCGCTGTGCGGCGGACAATTCGAATACTTCGGAGGCCGGGCCGGTATCCCCCACGGCGGCTTGGAGCATGGTTGTCCTGTCTGCGAAGGTGAGAGTCGGTTGTCGGTGCGGGAGAGGTCAGCTCGCGCGCCGCCCACCCAACTCGGCCGTCGTCAGCGCGGCCCCGGAGGTGCTCAGGTACTCCCGCAGGGTCTCCCGGTCATCCAGCACCAGCCACCGGACCGAGTCGCTCAACCCCTCCCGCCGCGCGTGCACGGTCACACCCACCGTGGTCGCGGGCAGGAACACTCCCGCCTCGACCCGCACCGACCCGCAACCGACCTTCGCCAGGGCATGCCGCACCGCGACGGTCTCGAATTCCGGCACCGCCGCCATCCCTACCAGGCACCCCGGCCCCGCTCCCCGCCGCAGCAGCATGCGCGCCAGCCGATTCGACCAGCGATCCAGCTCGGCATAGCTCAACTCGAACCGCCCATCGGAGGCGACAATCCCATCCGGATACGACGGCACCGCCACCACTCCATCGGTCAGCGCGCCCGTACCCGTCCGCCCGGACAACATCGCAGTCGAAGACATTCCGATCAATCCTCCCGAGTCATTGAACGCACACGATTACGCACGCCATCGGGCGATAATCGCTAAAGAGCACAGACACCCAGCGTCAGGTCCAACCTGGGATTTTGCGGCGGACCAGGTCTGTGGGTGGGACCATCGCCGCGAAATGTAATGCCGCTGAATTCAATTCGAAGGGCTTACCCACCCCACCGTAACCGCGCTCAAACCTCTCGGTCTGATCCCGTTCGGTGCACACACCAGCCAGTGCAACCACTCGACAAGGCCCAC
Source organism: Nocardia sp. JMUB6875 (assembly GCF_041154655.1). Lineage (NCBI taxonomy): Bacteria > Bacillati > Actinomycetota > Actinomycetes > Mycobacteriales > Nocardiaceae > Nocardia > Nocardia sp. JMUB6875. Next base: position 23,663 of record NZ_BAAFGR010000030.1, on the reverse strand, counting down.
CACCATCCGACTGCCCGATCCGATTCTTTGGGTTTTCGGTGATTCCGCCATGCGATTCGAGTTGCTGTCATCGACAGAGTCGAAAACCATTCTTGCCACCCCCTTTTCATTCTCGACTCTTTTCCCGCCGCGGAGACACGCTCCGGCCGAGCCGCCGACGCCCCGTTCCTGCCTGGTCGCTCTCAGCCGGACTGGGTAGGGTGCCGCCCGTGGATACAGCGGAGTTCGTTCAGCGGGGCAGCACGATCGTGGATCGGCTGTCGACCACACAGGCCGCGCCGCCGTGGCAGCTGGTGGTGGGGACCGGTGTGGTGGCGCTGGTGCTGGTGGTGTTCCACCCGACCTGGCGGGTGCTGCGCAATGTGGTGACCATCGCGCACGAGGGCGGCCACGCGTTCACCGCCTTGCTGACCGGCCGCCGCCTCAACAGCATCCGATTGCATTCGGACACTTCGGGTCTCACCGTATCGAGCGGTAAGCCCTACGGCCTGGGCATGATCCTGACCATGGCCGCGGGTTATCCCGCGCCCGCTCTGCTCGGCCTGGGCTACGCGGCATTGCTGGGCGCGCACCGCATCACCCTCATGCTGTGGCTGACCATCGCCCTGTTGCTGGTCCTGTTGATCAAGGTCCGCAACTTCTACGGCCTGCTCCCCCTGCTGGTGACCGGCGGCATCATCTTCGCGGTGTCCTGGTTCGGCACCGACACCCTCCAGGCCGCCCTGGCCTACTCGGCCGCCTGGTTCCTGCTGCTCGCGGCCGTACGCCCGGTGATCGAACTGCAGCGCAACCGCCGCCACGAACCCAATTCCGACGCCGATCAACTGGCCCGCCTGACCCGCATTCCGGGCCTGCTCTGGGTGCTGGCCTTCGGCGCGATCGCCCTCTGCTCGCTGGCCCTCGGCACCCGCCTGCTGCTCGCCGATGTGACCGGTGTCTGCGTGCCGCCCCTCACACACAGTACGTGCGCCGCGTCAACCGATCGGTGAGCATTCTCCCAGCCAATATCGCCAATGCGATCCACCTCAGGGTGAGAGTGGTCCCGTGGCAAGGATTCTGGTGAATGGCGACTAACATTCCTCTTGCACCGTCCGGGTGATCACGAACACCGGATTTGCCCGGATCTTGGCCCGTCTCGCGCGATGATCGTTCCGATCGACGCCGAGCCGGGCGTTCGATCGTTGCGGCAAGGAGGGATTCGGGGATGGAAAGACCGGCGTGGGCTCCGGAGGGCGTGGACATGAACCGGGCCAGCCCCGCGCGGATGTATGACGCGCTGCTGGGTGGTTCGCACAATTTCGAGGTCGACCGGCAGGCCGCCGAACAGGCCAAGAAGCTGGTGCCGGACCTACCGCGGCTGGCGCTGAGCAATCGCGCGTTCCTGCGCCGGGCGGTCCGATTCCTGGTGGATTCGGGTGTGCGGCAGTTCCTCGACATCGGCTCGGGCGTGCCGACCGTGGGCAATGTGCACGAGGTCGCCCAGGCCATCGATCCCGAGTGCCGGGTCCTCTACGCCGATATCGACCCGGTGGCCGTCGCCCATGCCCGGGCGATCCTGCACGGCAATGACCGCGCCGCCGCCATCGAGGCCGATCTGCGCGAACCCGAGGCCCTCTTGGAACAGGCCCGCGCGACCGGCATCATCGATTTCAACCAACCGGTCGGTGTACTGCTCATCGCGGTCCTGCACCTCGCGAGCGACGCCGACGCACCCGTCGACAAGGTCAACACCCTCTACGACGCCGTGCCCGCCGGCAGCTATGTGGCCATTTCCCACCTGACGTCGGCCACTCGCCCCGACGACGCCGCCAAGCTGCAGAACAACTCGACCAATGTCAGCCGGGTCGGCCTGCACTTCCGCGGCCGCGAGGAGATCACCGCCCTGTTCGGCAAGTGGGAGCCGATCGAACCCGGTGTGGTGGAATTGCCGTTGTGGCGGCCGGAATCCGACCGCGACCAGCACGAGGAGCCGGGCCGTTCGCTGGGTCTGGCGGGTGTGGGCCGCAAGGCCTGAATCGCACGGATCAGGGGAAGGGGGTCGGTGGTGGCAGGCGAGCTGGCGGTTCGATGGGCCGCCATGCTGGACGGCGCGGTCGCGCCCACCCTGACCCGCGCCCAGGTCGAGGACCTGCTCGACACCTTCGGCGCGCGCCTGATCGCGGCGGTGCGCGGCACGGCGGACATGTCGGTGGCCCGCGACGCCGCCGCGGCCCTGGTCGCCGCCAACTACCGCGATCCGCTGGCCGTGCACCGCTCGGTGCTGGTGCTGTGCAAGGACCTGGTCACCGCCGTGTGCCCCGACGCCGACTGCCCCGACTACTGGCCGGTCCGCGAGCGCGCCATCGAACTGGCCGCCGAATTCGCGGCCGAGTTCACCGCCGGACTGCGCAACGCCGCACTGGCCGAACAGGAGACGACGCTTTCCGCCGCGCTCACCGCCGCCCGCGAGGCCGAAGCGCGCAGACATCTGTCCGAGGCCAGATTCCAGGCCATCTTCGAGGGCGCGTCGGTGGGCATCGGCACCGTCGACATCACCACCGGACGGGTGGTCGACGTCAACAACGCCATGGCCGAAACCCTGGGCGTCCCCGCCGCGGACATGCCCGGCCGTTCGGTGGCGGACATCCTGGGCCCGGCCAATATCGGTGAGGCGTTCACGCTGTTCCAGCGCCTGCTGTCCGGTGAGATCGACCGCTTCCGCTTCGAGACCGAGCACACCAAACCCGATGGCGCGCGCACCATCATCGACCTGTCCATGACCATCGTGCGCGACAGCGAGGGCAAGCCGCGCTTCCTGATCGGCGTCACCGTCGATGTCACCGACCGCAAGCAGCTGGCCGATCAGCTCTGGTACGACGCGCATCACGACTCGCTGACCGGACTGCCCAACCGGCTGCTGTTCTTCGACCGGCTGGCCGCGGCCACCGGCCAGGTCGGCGTCTGCTATCTGGACCTGGACGGGTTCAAGGAGATCAACGACCGCCGCGGCCACACCGCCGGCGACCGGGTGCTCTGCGATGTGGCCCAGCGGCTGCGCATGGCGCTGCCGCCGAACGGGGTCTGCGCGCGCCTCGGCGGCGACGAGTTCATCGTGCTGGTCGAAAACTGCTCGGGCCAGGCGGAATTGGATACCGTCGCGGACAAACTGCTGGCCGCGCTGGACGATCCGTTCGATGTGGCCGGGCTGCTGGTGCGGGTCGGCACCAGCATCGGCACCGCATTGGTCGACACCGACGCCACCGCCATCGACGAGCTCATGCACGCGGTGGACACCGCCATGTACCGGAACAAGGCGCTGCGCCACCGCGGCAGCGGTTCGGTGCCGCGCTAGCCGCCCGCTAGATCACGAACGGCACCAGGGCCTTTCGCTCGGGCGGGTAGTCGGTGAACTTCTCCCGGTACCAGCCGTGGGTGGCGAACGCCCGCGGGACCAGATTGCCGAAGGTGATCAGGAAGATGACCACGCCGGGCAGTGCCCAGGTCAGGATGGCGAATCCGGCCCAAGCGACCAACTCGCCCAGATACGTGGGGCTGGTGACGAATCGAAATCCCAGACCGTACGGAATCTTGTATTCGGTTGCGCCCGGGTTGTTCTTGTCGCGCAGATTCCGCACGATCGCCTCCGAGCTGACCAGGAGAGCGAAACCGCTGAGGTAGACGATCAATCCGAGGATGAAGCGCGGATCGGTCAGCCAGCCGGTGCCGTACTGCCCGAGATAGTCGTGACTGAACAGCGCCCCGTTCAGGTACCCGTGCAGCGAGGTGACCAGCATGCCCATGCCGAGCACCGAAACGTTGAAACTGCTGGTCTTACCGGGCACTTGGCGGATGTTGAGGGGGAAGAACCAGCCCCGATTGCCGTAGTGCAGAATCCAGATGGCCGCCAGCACCAGGGAAGTCGGCTCGAAGCGGTTCGGACCGGTCAGGTACGCGACCGCGAAGACCACGGTGGCCGGGATCTCCATCAGCCACCAGCCCAGCTTCGGATTGAGGTTGAGTCCGAGTTTGGTGGTGGCGAAGCGACCGTACGGGCTCTGCCCGAAGAGGCCGCCGATGAGAACGAATGCGGCGAACGCGAAGGCGATCGTGAGCACGGTGTCGTAGACGGTATTGCCGGTATACCAGTTCATTCGTGGTCCTTCGGGGTAAAAACTAGAACAGGTTCTACCACAGTGCGCGTGCCGACCGGTACCCATGGTCGGGCACCGGGGAGGACCGGCGGGTAGGTTGGCGGGAACCCGGAGGGAGGCAAGGTGGGTTCGCAGGGATGGGATGCGCTGCTCGAATGGATGCCGTTTTTTCTCGAGGAGGACGAGGACGCCGACGAATCCGGCCTCGGATGGAACCCGCGTTTCGTCCAGGTCCGTGACGAACTCACCGGCCGCCGAGCGCATTTCGCGCAGCAGGGCACCGAGATCGAGGTGATCGTGGCCGTCCCCGACGACGCCGCCGACGCCGAGCGACTACTGAGCACGCTGCGCGAGCAGCCTGACGGCACCTGGGATCCGGTGCCGCTGCCCTCGGAATCCGATGCCACCGCACCGGATCCGCAATGGCGGGCCATGCAGCGGGTGCATCAGCAGCCGCGGCTGGCGCGCGAGTGGAGCACCGGATGGCAGCGCGGCGAGGCGCTCGACCAACGCCGCGGCGTCGCCGAATCGGTGGTGACCGTGCTGCGCGACGGCCTCGATATGGACGGCGAGCGGCTGCGCTTCGCGACCTGGAGCATGGACGCGCCCGGCACCGGCAGCTACGGCCTGCCCGCCGACCGGCCCAGCGAGCGCGACGCGCCCGTGGTGTGTTCGGACTGGGACGATTTCGAGGCCCGGCTGGGCTGGGCGCTGACCACGCTGCCGTGGGACGGGGTCATCAATCTGAGCACCCCGCATCCCGGGCCGGATCCGTGCTTCGTCCAATTCCTGCACGGCAGGCAGCTGTTCAATGAGGCCAGCGGCTGGGATGTGGCCGGGCTGGGCGGTGAATTCGACCGGCGCATGCGGGATCTGGGATGGAGCTTCGCACCGCACAGCGTGCCCGGCGGGGCGGCCTTGATCTGGGAGGGGCCGCTGGCGAAGGCCGGGTTCAACCCGAGTCTGCGAGGCGCGCCGCGGCGGACGGTGAAGACGTTCACCGAGGTGTTCTGTGTCGGGCATCCGCAGGATCTGGTGTTCCGCGCCTTCCGCAATGGGCGGCGGAAGGATCCCGAATTGCGCTATCTGGACATCGAACTCGGGATTCCTCGCGACGTGCGGTGACTACAAGCGCCGCAGGTGGATCGGCAGTCCGTCGGCCGGAGTCGGGCCGGTTCCGGCGACGAGGGTCACCTCGTAGTCGTCCGGCACGCTCCAGCGGTAGTTCAGCAGCATCCGGTGCATGGTGGCCTTGACGGTCATGCCGCCGAAGTACCGCCCGATGCACTTGTGCGCGCCACCGCCGAAGGGCGGCCAGGCGTAGCGGTGCGACTTGTCCTCGGCGCGGGCGGGATCGAAGCGTTCCGGATCGAAGACGTCGGGATCGTGCCAGTACTCCGAATTGCGCATCATGGCGTACGGCCCGGCCATGAGCAGCGTGCCCTTGGGGATGTAGTAGCCCGCGATATCGGTGTCCTCCAGCGCTTCTCGCACCATCTGGCCGACCGGGGCATACATGCGCAGGGTCTCGCGGAAGGCCATCTCCAGGCCGGGCAGCCGGTCCAGATCGCCGTAGTCGAGGGTGGGCTTGCCCAGCGCCTCGGATTCCTTGCGCAGGCGTTCCTGCCATTCCGGATGCCGGGCCAGTTCGTAGGCGAGCATGGAGATGGCCAGGGTGCTGGTGTCGTGGGCGGCCATCATCACGAAGATCATGTGGTCGACGATGTCGGCGTCGGTGAAGGATTCGCCATCCTCGGTCTCGGCGTGGCAGAGCACGCTGAACAGATCCTCGCCGTCGCCGGCGCGCTTGGCGGGCAGCTCGCGGCGGAGGTAGTCCTCGAGCACGCGGCGGCCGCGCAGGCCCCGATGCCAGACGCCGCCGGGCATATTCGTGCGGACCATGGCCGCGCCGCCGTGCACGGCGGCCTCGAAGGCGCGGGAGAGCCGGGTGGCCTCGGGGCCGAGTTCCGCGCCCGCGAAGACCACCGTGGCCTGCTCCAGCAGCATGCGCTTGACGTGGTCGTAGAGCAGGAAATCGGGGCCGGGTCGCCAGGAGTCGATGGCGCGCACGATGCGCGGGGTGGTGAGATTCAGGTAGCCGATCAGCCGCGGCCGGGTGAAGGCCTGCTGCAGGATGCGGCGGTGGTAGCTGTGATCGTCGAAGTCGCGCAACAGGATTCCGCCGCGGAAGAACGGGCCGATCAGGAATTCCCAGCCCTGCTGCGCGGAGAGCACGCGTTTGCGATCGAGCAGCAGTTCCTCGAAGGCCGCCGGGCTGCCGATGCCGACGACCCGGCGGCCGAACATGCCCATCCACTGCACCGGACCGTAGCGCTGCATCCGATCGCGGCTGAAGCTGAGCGGATTGGCCAGGGTGCTCACCATGTGGCCGACGCCCGGCGGGCCGTAATCGCCCATCACCGCTTTGAGCCCGCTGCCGGGCGGCGGCGTCGCCAGCGGCCGCGGCAGGGCGGGGTAGCGCTCCAGCACCGCCGCGGCGCGACACTGAATTCGATGGTTCACCACGGCTTTTCGCACAGCCATGCACCCACGGTAGCGGAAACGGAGATATCCGTAAACGGTCGTTTCCCGACTTCTGTGCGAAGCTGTGTGGGTGACGCGTGCATTCACCGGAACCTATCGCGGCACCAGCACCGACGAGCGCCGCGAGCAGCGACGGCGGCGGTTGCTGGACGCGGCGGTCGAGATCGTCGGGACGCAGGGACTGGCGCTGCTCACCGTGCGCGGGGTGTGCGAGCAGGCCAAGGTCGGGCCGCGCTTCTTCTACGAATCCTTCACGGACCTGGACGCTTTGGCGATCGCGGTGCTGGACGAGGTGCAGGGCGAGGCGCTGGAGCGGGCGCGCACGGCCATGACCGAGACGCCGGGCGGGTCCGAGGAGAAGCTGCGGGCCGGGGTGGCCGCGCTCATCATCGCCGTCACCGATGATCCGCGGCGGGCGAATATCGCCTTCGCGCAGGCGCACGGCAGCGCGGCGCTCATGCGCCGCCGCTTCGAGGGCATGCGTCAAGTGGCCCAGCTGCTCATCGAGCAGACGCGGGTGCTGCTCGATCGGCCGGAGGGCGATGACACGGCGCTGACGGCGGTGGCGCAGTTGATCACCGGCGGGGCGGCGGAGCTGATCCTGGTGTGGCTGGACGGCGGGCTGAAGGTCGACCGGCCGGTGCTCATCGCCATTGTCGCGGATTATGTTGTGGCCATGATGGATCGACTACCCGGCATCACCGAGCAGCTGGCTTGAGCGGGACTGCTCAGGGACCGGCGCGGCCCACGTTGGCGGCGACGATCTCATCGACGACGATCTTGGCTGTCTCCACGCAGGCCGTGATCCCGCCGTTCGCGTACTCCTTGACCGCGTCGCCCACATTCCACAGATTCGCGATCGGGGTGTCGTGGGGCAGGTCGTAGCCCGCGACCGCGCGCTGGGGCGGCCACTCGTCGCGGGTGACGGCGATGGACAGGATCCTCGCCTGCTCGAAACCCGGGATCTCCTCGCGCAGATCCTGCAGTACCAGCGCGGTTTCGGCCTCGGCGTCGAAGTCGCCGACCGAGGGTTTGGGCACGCCCGCGCCGACGTAGAGATGCCAACCCTCCGGTGCCATCTCCGGGCAGGTCGCGGTGAAGTTCGCGACGTAGCACAGCCGTCGGGTGCGGGCGAAGCTGAGCAGACCGGGCGCCTTGATCAGGGGTTCGCGGCTGGCGAAGTTGACCGAGATCATGCCGCAGGGCAGGTCGCGCTGCAGGACGCTGCCGACGTAATCCGGCGGGAAGTGTTCGGGGCCAACGAGATCCAGCGTCGCCGAGGGGCCGATGTCACTGACCGCGAAAGCGCAAGTGACTTCGACGGTTTCGCCGTCGCGGCGAATGCTCGCCCCGGTGACGCGGTCGTTCTCGATGTGCAGCCGCCGCACCTCGCTGTTCAACCAGACCTGTCCCCCATTGCGTTCCACGACATCGGCGAGCGACCTCCACAACCCGATGGTCCCCTCCGGGCAGAAGCCGAACTTCTTGAACGCGGCCTTGCGGGTGAAGTAGGTCAGGAACACCCGCGCCGGTAGCTCCTCCGAGCCGACCGCGAAGATCGATCCGCACATATTGCGGAAGATCCCTTGCACCGCATCGTTTTTGGTGTAGCGGCGCACCCATTCGGCGGTGGAGGGTTCCCGGTCGGGCGGGTCGCCGTCACCGTGGGCCGCGACGCTCGCGAGTGTCCTGGCTCCGTGCCGGGTCAGCTGCGAGATGAGCAGCCCCCAGCCGCCGGCATTGATGTCCACATCGCGGCCGTTGATTCGGTAGAGAATCGGCGGATCCGCCGGGCGCACTTCGAATTTGGCGCCGACCTCCTCGAAGGTCTGTTCGGTGATGCCGCCGATCTCGACGACGACGGCGCCGGTATTGATGGTGAATCCGTCGAGCTTCTCGGTGGAGGCGCGGCCACCGACCCTATCCAGACGTTCGACCACCAGGGTGCGGTAGCCGTGGTGGGAGAGCCGGGCGGCCGCGCACAGCCCGCCCACCCCGGCTCCGACAACCAGTGCGTCCCACATGTTCTCGCTCATGGCCCGGGTGTTCTGGCTCATGATGAGGCTCCTCGAGCAGGCTCAGCCCGCTGGGTTCACCCCGGGCTGAGCGTCGGACATATCGGTAATACGACTCCAATTCTCTCGCACCTCATCCAGCGTCGGGACCGCACTGAACAAGACGGGCTTGTTCGCGAACAGCTGGACCCGGTGCACCGCGCCGCCGCCGACCACGAAGGTCATGCCGGAATCCTGGTTCTCCTCGCTGACCAGGTAGGCCACGATCGGGGCGACCTGGGCGGGCGGCAGCTTCTCGAGGAACTCCGGCGAGGCGATATCGGCGGTCATGCGGGTCGCGGCGATGGGGGCCACGGCGTTGACCTTGATGTCGTACTTGCGGCCCTCGATGGCCAGGGTGTTCATCATGCCGACCAGTCCGAGCTTGGCGGCGCCGTAATTCGCCTGGCCGAAGTTGCCGTAGAGGCCGGAGGTGGAGGTGATCATGACGATCCGGCCGAAGCCCTGCTCGCGGAAGTGGCTCCAGGCGGCATGGGTGACATTGAACGAGCCGAACAGGTGCACGCGCTGCACGGCCTCGAAGGCCTCGGGGGTCATCTTGCCGAAGCTGGTGTCGCGCAGGATGCCGGCATTGTTGACCACGCCGTGCACCGCGCCGAAGTTGTCGAGCGCGGTCTGGATGAGCGCCTGCGCGCCCTCGACGGTGGCGACGCTGTCGTAGTTGGCGACCGCGGTGCCGCCCGCGGTGCGGATCTCCTCGACCACCGAGTCGGCCATATTGTGGCCCGAGCCGGAGCCGTCACGCGCCCCGCCCAGGTCGTTGACCACGACCAGCGCGCCCTCGCGGGCCAGCAGCAGCGCGTACTCGCGGCCCAGACCGCCACCGGCTCCGGTGACGATGATGACGCGGTCGGTTACACCAGGCATGAGAATCTCCTCGTTGAAATCTAAGTTCCTTTCGGAAAGTAGCAGCCGGTGATTCGGGGCCGTGTGCTGCCCGCCACACTCGTCGCGGCACTGGTCCATCGATAGGGTTGGTGTGGTGACTCCGCATCTGCACCAGCGCTATCCCGAACTCGAGCGGACGCTGCCCCACATCCGCCTGGGTTCCACCCCGACACCGGTGCGGCGGCTGGCGGCGCTGGATACCGTCGGGGCCGATATCTGGCTCAAGGACGACAGCGCGTTCGGTGACGGCGGGTGGGGCGGCAACAAGGTGCGCAAGCTGGAATGGCTGCTGCCCGATGCGCTGCGGCGGGGTCGCTCGACCATCGTCACCGTGGGCGGCATCGGCACCAATTGGGGACTGGCGACGGCGCTGTACGGGCGCGAGCACGGGCTGAAAACCGTTCTGGCACTGATCGATCAGCCCGAGGACGAGCATGTACGCGCGCAGGTGAAGCGGCTGCGGGACTCGGGGGCGGAGCTGCATTTCACTCACACCAAGGCGCGGACGGTGCCGACGGTGCTGTGGCTGCTGGCCCGGAATTTCTCCGGGGTGCGGCCGCCGTATTTTCTGCCCGCGGGCGGGTCGTCGGCATTGGGTGCGCTCGGATATGTCGAGACGGCACTGGAATTGGCCGCGCAGGTCGAGGCGGGTGCGTTGCCCGAGCCGAGCCATATCGTGGTTCCGGTGGGGTCGGGCGGGACCGCGGCGGGGCTCTCGCTCGGATTTCGGTTGGCCGGGCTCTCGACGCGTGTGGTGGGTGTCGTCGTGAATGACACTCTGCGACTTGATGAACCGACCCTGGCGAAGCTGGCGGGTCGTAGCGAGCGGCTGTTGCGCAAGCGGGGTGCGCGGCTTCCCGAGAACCTCGCCCCCACAACCAATCTCGATATCGTTACCGAGTATCTCGGTCCCGGGTACGGCTATCCGATGCCGGAAGCCGCTACCGCGCAGGCACTCTCGGCGGATCGGGAGCAAATGACGCTGGAGCCGGTCTATACCGCCAAGGCGATGGCGGCGCTGCTGGATATGAACGCGCACGGCCGGTTCGGCGACGGCCCGGTGGTGTATCTCAATACCAACGGGCCGCGCTGAGTCCGGCCATCTGCTCGCGTCCGGTCACGCGGTGGCGAGCTTGGCGGCCAGGAATTCTTCCCAGGTCCGTTCGCCCACAGCGTGATCCGGGGTCAGGTTCGCGCCCTGCGCGTAGATGCGCGAGGCCTTGCCCGGGGCCTTCATGGTGAAGACCGGACGCTTCTTGCCGAGGGCCTCCAGGTAGCTGCGCTCCAGTTCCTTCATGGTGTAGATCTTGGGTCCGCCGATCTCCTCGACGTAACCCGCGGGCTCGCCCAGCGTCAACTCGACCAGACGCGCTGCGACCTCGCCGGTTTCAATGGGCTGGAACTGGAAGTTGAAGACCGGCACCAGCGGCAGCTTGCCGAGTGCCGAGACCATGGTGAACAGCAGATCGTGGAATTGGGTGGCGCGCAGGATGGTCCACGGCAGGCCCGAATTCTCCACCACCAGTTCGGCATCCCGCTTCGAGGCCATGTAGGCCATGGTCTGGCGGTCGATGGCGCTCTCGACCGGGACGCGCTCGGCGCCGACGACCGAGATGAAGACCAGGTGCGGGAACACGCCCGCGGTCTCGATCGCCTGGACCAGGGTGCGGGCCTTGTCGCCGTCGCCCTTGGTGGTGCCCGCCAGATGCAGCACGGTGTCGACGCCCGCCACGGCCGCGGCGACGCCCTCGCCGGTCTCCAGATCCCCGGCGACGTATTCGATCCCGTCGCGGGCCTCCCGCGCGGTGCGGCTCATCACCCGGATGTTCACGCCGGCCTCGCGCAGCAGCGGGGTGACCAGCTTGCCCAGCGTGCCCGTGCCGCCGGTGACCAGAACCGTCTTCGTCATGATGACCATCTCCTTCGTCGTTGTCCGACGCCCCGTTCGGTGGCGTCCTGCCCAGTTGACGAAGCGACCCCGCCGGGTGTGACATGGTGTGAGCGGTCCCACAGGATCGCCGCGTCGTACCCTGATCTCATGCCCGATACCCGTTCCGCCGAGCAGCTCGATCGCCTGCTGGAACTGGTCTCCGGCCGCCGCCTGGCGGTGCTCACGGGCGCGGGCATCTCCACCGACAGCGGCATTCCCGACTACCGCAGTCCGGACGCGCCGCCGCGGAATCCGATGACCTATCAGCAGTTCGTCGGGGATCCGGTTTTCCGGCAACGGTATTGGGCCCGCAATCACGTCGGCTGGCGGCGGATGGACGCGGCGCGGCCGAATCCGGCGCATCGTGCGTTGTCGCGGCTGGAACGCGCGGGTGTGGTCACCGGGTTGATCACGCAGAACGTCGATCTGCTGCACACCAAGGCGGGTCATCGCAGGGTCGTCGACCTGCACGGCATCTATGCCCGGGTCACCTGTCTGTCCTGCGGAGCGCTCAGCTCGCGCATGTCACTGGCCGATCGCCTCGAAGCCGCCAACCCCGGCTTCGCCGAAGCGTTCCCGCTCGACGGGCTGGAGGTCGCCCCGGACGCCGATGCGGTAGTCGACGACACCGCGTCCTTCCGCATGGTCGACTGCCTGATCTGCGGCGGTCTGCTGAAACCCGACATCGTCTACTTCGGCGAATCCGTCCCCAAGCCGCGCGTAGCCACCGCCTTCGACCTGGTGGATTCGGCCGACGCCCTGCTGGTGGTCGGCTCGTCCCTGACGGTCATGTCCGGCCTGCGTTTCGCCCGCCACGTCGCCAAATCCGGCCGCCCCGTTATCATCCTGAACCGCAGCCGCACCCGCGCCGACAACCTCGCCACCCTCACCCTCGACACCGGCTGCGCCCCGGTGCTCACCGCTCTCGCGGACGCGCTGTGCCCCAACTGATTTCGGAAGGCAATTCCAATGACTACCGTTGAACAGAACATGTTTCCGGCCTGGTTCGACCGCCTACAGGCCCGCTACATGAATCCGGTAGTCCGCAAAATCGGACCCTACCTCCCCGGTTTCGCCGTCATCCAGCACCGGGGCCGCAAGTCCGGCCGTGTATTCACCACCCCCGTCAACGCCTTCCGGGCCAAGGGCACCCTCTATGTGGCCATGGGTCACGGGCGAACCGACTGGATCAAGAACATCCTCGCCGCCGGTGAAGCCGAGACCACCTACGCCTTCCGCCAGTACCGCCTGACCAATCCCCGAATCATCGCCCGGGGCGAGAGCGACCCCGGCCTTCCCCGCCTCGCCCGGCTCATGTCCCGCCGCCTTCCTCTCTTCGCGGCCGACACCGAGTAGCTCGGCGCGCCTCGAGGTCACCCGGGGTCGGTGGATTCCGGGTCCAGGGCAAGCGCGGAGCGGCCGCCGTCGACCGGGACGGTGGCGCCGTTGATGAATCCGGCCTCCGCCGATAGCAGGAATTCGACGGCCGCGGCGACCTCGTCGCTGGTGGCGACGCGGCCGAGCGGGTGGAGTACCCCCATCTGGTGTTCCACCGCCGCCGCGGCGCGGCATCCAGCGACGCCAGGTACTCGGCGTACCGCTCGGTCGCAACCGACCCCGGCGCAACAGCATTCACCCGAATCCCCCGGCCACCGTATTCCACCGCCAACGCCCGGGTCAGGCCCTCGATGGCCGCCTTCGCCGTGCTGTAGGGCAGCGCACCCGGCACGGCCCGGCGAGCCTGGTGGGAACTGAGATTCACGATCGCCCCGGCCGACTCCGACGCCAGCAGCCGGCGCACGGCCACACCGCACCCGACCACGACCGGCCGCAGATTCGCGTCGATGAGTTCCAATACCCGCTCGGGCCCGGCCGCATCCAACGCCGCATCCCGAAACACCGCCGCATTGTTGACCCACCCGGCCAAATCCCCGGCCCGCTCCGCACAATCAGCCGCCCGCTCGGCAACCTCCTCCAGCGCCGCATCCCCCACCACAACCTCCACCAACCCCGAATCCCAGCAAAGGTTCCCGGCATCGCGCTCGACAACCACGACCGCGTGCCCACCCCGCACCAGTCTCTCGACGACCGCTCTGCCGATCCCCCGGCCGCCTCCGGTAACAACATACGATCGCGCCATCATTCGATGCTAGGCACCGGATCTCATGGCGCGCCGAAACAGGACGGGACTAAGGCGACCGCGATCACTCGAGGGCCGCGTCGAGTCGGTCCAGGTATCGGGCCACGGGGTCGAGGGTGACCAGACCGGTTCCGGCACCGGCGAGTTCGGCGATCGCAGGGGCCAGACGGTCTCGCACTCGGCGCAGCACATCGCGTTCGGCGAGTTCGAGAGCGGCGTGGGCCAGCAAGGCCAGGCGTAGTTCCAGCAAGAGGTCGCCGGGCGGATTCGGGGCAGCGAGCAGGGCGGCGTGAGCCGCTTCCCGGTCGCGGCGAGCCAGCAGGAGCAGGGGTGCGACCCATGGCTCGTGCGGGCCCCAGTCGGTGAGTGGTTCGGCGGCAACGGGTTTGCCGTGGCGGAGGCTCAGGCAGAGCAGGGCGAGCGGGAGCAGGCCGTGGTTGAGGCCGGGCATGGCCGAACCGGGGTGAGCCGCCGACACCGAACGGTAGGCGGCCGTCGCTTCGTCGTACGAGGCGGATATCGACGTGCGCAGGGCGGCGTACCAGGCGGTGAAGAATGGGACCAAGGGCAGGCCGTATTTGTCGGCGAGGGTGTCGACAGCCTTCGCGTGTATGTCGGCGGTGTCGAAATCGGCTGTGGCGCTGAGCGCTTGGATGCGGATCAGATGGCCCAGGACTTCGAAGGTGGCCAGATTATCGGCCTGAGACAGGCGGACCAGCTCCGCGCCGATGGCGGCTCGCTCAAGAGCCAGGCCCGCGCGCTGGAAGGTCTGCATGAAACGCGCGTTGAGTGTGAGCGCGCGCAGGGCCGGGTTGTCCAACTGGGCGGCAAGGGTTTCAGCCTCGTCCAGGGCCGCGCGGGCACGGGCCGGGTCGGCGGCGCGCAGCTCCAAAGCGATGGTGGTCAGTAGGCGGCAACGCAGTTCGACGTCGGCGGTGGGGAGGTCGCGCAGAGCCCCCTCGGCGGCTGCGACCACGGCGCGGACCAGGGCCGGATCGTCAGGGTCGGTCCATACCGAGGGCACGTCGAAAGCGACGATGACGCGCGCGGTGAGTTCGGGGTCACCGAGGCGTTCGGCGGTTCGAATTGCCTCGGCGCGGCGGGTTCCGGCTTCGGAGAGGCGGCCGGTGATGGCGAGGGCGCGGACCAGGCCCATGGTGGCTTCCAGACCCGATCGAATGTCACCGGCTCGGTCGTAGGCGGCCACCGCGTCCGCCCACAGGCGTGCGGCCTCGTGCGGCGCGAAGGCTTGTTCGGCAGCCAATGCGGCTGCGCGCGAGTATTTTCCGGCCCGGGGCGCGGTCGCGCGGGTGGCGGCACGGACGAAATGGTGTGGCAGCAGGGCGGGGTCGGCGGTTCCGGAGGCTTCGAGCAGGGTGCCGGTCCGCTCATGCCAGAGGGATCGGCGAGGGGCGGGAATGTCGCGATAGACGACGTCGCGGACCAGTGCGTGCGCGAAAGCCACACCCGTCGAGCCGGATTCATCCAGAAAACCGGCACGCAACGCCGCCGCCACCGCAGCGTCCGCCAGCTCCGCATCCCCGGACAGCTCCACCAGCAGCTCGAAGTCGACCTCGGCCCCGATCACCGCGGCCTGCTGCAACACCACCCGTTCCGCCTCGGCCAGCCGCTCCAGCCGGTGCCGCACCACATCCCGCACCCCGACCGGTACCGACTCCAGCCCGGCCTCCCCTTCCTCGGCCCACAACCGCGCCAGCTCCCGCGTATAGAACGGATTCCCTTGCCCCCGAGCATGAATCCGCCGCAGGGCATCCGGGCCGATCTCGGCCCCCGCCACCTCCCGAACCAACTCCCCCGCATCGTCGGCGACCAGCCCGCCCAACTGGATGCGCACCGGCTCCCCCCGCGCGATCCGCGCCAATGCCGCCGCCAGCCCGGACTCCACATCGGTGCCGCGATAGGTACCGACCAACAACACCGGCCCCACCACCGGCGTAATCGCCAACGCGGCCAGTAATTCGAGCGTCTCCTCCCCCGCCCAATGCAGGTCATCGAACACCACCAGCACCGGCCCACCGCGCGCCACCGTGCCCAGGTACCTGAGCGCCGCCCGCTGTGAATCGAACCGCCGCACAGCCGGATCCACGCTCGAGCCGCCGACGTCGGCTGCCCGAGCGGCGACCGCAGCGCCGCCCGCCCGACTCGCGCCTACGCTTTCCGCCGCAGTCGGGCCACCGCGCGCAGCCGACAGCGCGGACGTAATGCACGTCCACGGCCAGTTGGGTGGTGCGCTCTGGTCAGCCGGACTGGGCCCCCAGGCGGCCGTCCATCCGCCCAGTGCGAGATCGGCCGAAAGCGCCTGGACGAGTGCCGTTTTCCCCACGCCCTCGACTCCGGACACCAGCACCGATTTGGCCTGTCCGCTCGCCGCCACCCGCTCCGCGACGGCCCGCAGCCGCGCCAACTCGTCGACCCGACCGACGAAGACATCGCGGACGGTCGACTGTTCCGCGGCGGCACCGACTGCCACCGATGCCGCCGCACCGTCGCGATCTCTCCCGATCACCGGGTTCGCGGCGGAGAGTGCATACGCCTCGGCGGCCTGCGTTTGCGCAGCGGAGGCGGTTGCGTGATCGCCGGTCGGCGCTGCCGTCAGGTGTAGAGCCTGGGCGAGGATGTCGGACTCGAGTTGGCGCAGAGCCGGGCCGGGGTCTACGCCGAGTTCGTCGCGGAGGTTGGCACGGATGGTGCGCAGGGCGGCGAGGGCGTCGGCTTGGCGGCCGGCGCGGTAGAGGGCCAAAGCCAGGGTGTGCCAGGCGGGTTCGTGGAGGGGGTGGTCGTGGAGGTGGGGTTCGAGGGCGGCGACCGCCTCGGTGTGGCGGGAGAGGTTCGTCAGGGCGCGGGCACGCTGCTCTATTGCGCGGGCCCGGAGTTCGTCGAGGCGGGTGATTTCGGCTCGGGCCCAGCTGGTGTCGGCGAATTCGGCGTAGGCTGGGCCTCGCCAGAGGGCTAGGGCGGCATCGAGATTCGCCAGCGCCGTGGCGGGGTCGGCGGGCAGGGTGCGGCTCGCCGCCGAGATCAGTGCTTCGAAGCGGTTTGCGTCGAGCTGTTCCGGGGCGATGCGAAGGGCATAGCCGGGGGCGGCGGTGACCAGGAGCTTTGCCGGTTGGCGGGGTTCGCGGTCTGGTTCGAGGATGCGGCGTAGGTCCGAGATGAAGGTCTGGATGGTGCCGGTCGGGTCGCGGGGCGGGGTTTCCCAGAGGTCGTCGATGAGGGTCGGGACCGGGACCACGCGGCCGCGGGCGACCAGGAGGCGGGCGAGCAGGGCTCGGTGCCGCGGGCCTTTGAGGGCCAGCGGTCCGTGCTCGTTCTCGGCCCGCAAGGGGCCCAGGACCTCGAAGGTCACCACGCCGATCGACTTTATCGGCTGTTCCGGGCTATCCCCTGAGTGGCACTGACTCGGCGCTGAGCGATTGCTGACCGGCCTCGATCAGGCTCGTTCCGTACCGAAGATCTCTTGGAAAGGACCATCATGACCCCGCGCATTCCCGGTTTCGACTACCAGCGCGTCACCGTCGCCGACGGTGTCAGCCTCAATGCGGCGGTCGCCGGATCCGGCAGCCCGATCGTGCTGCTGCACGGCTTCCCGCAGACCCACCTCATGTGGCGGCATGTGGCGGCGGACCTGGCCGCCGATCACACCGTCATCTGCCCGGACCTGCGCGGTTACGGGGACAGCGACAAGCCGTTCGACGCCGATGGCGAGGTGTACTCCAAGCGCACGATGGGCAACGATATCGTCGCGCTGGCAAAGGCTTTCGGGTACGACCGCTTCGCCTTGGCCGGGCACGACCGGGGCGTGCTGGTCGGGTTCCGTACCGCGCTGGACCACCCGGACAACGTCACCCACTTCCTGGCGCTGGATGTGCTGCCGACCCTCGACATGTGGGATGTCATGGGCGGCCTGACCGGGGTCGTCGGCTTCCATCTCTTCCTGATGGCCCAACCGGTCGGTCTGCCCGAACACATGATCGGCGCGACAGCCGACGAATTTTTCGGCCACTTCCTCGACATCTGGACCCGGAATCCGGAGGCCATCCCCGCCGAGATCCGCGACGCCTACCTGAAGGCCAGCCGCGAGGCCATCCCGTCGATCGTCGCCGACTACCGCGCCTCGGCGCACATCGACGTCGAGCATGATCGCGTCGACCGCGCGGCGGGGTCGACCTTGCGGATGCCGGTGACCGCCATGGCACAGGATTGGGGTGCCGAGCTCGGCTTCGACGCCGAAGCACTGTGGCGGGCGTGGGCTCCCGACCTGCACCACGAGCTCATCGCCAGCGGGCATTTCATGGCCGAGGAAGCTCCGGCCGAGATCATCCGCGCGATGCGGGAACTGCTGAAGCGCTAGCCGCGCACCTCGAACCGCCGCACCATCGCGACCAGGGCCGCCCGCAGGGTTTCCGGATCGTCGGTGTCCGCGCCGAGGATCATCCGGACCACCTGTGGCGCGGCGAACCACCAGGCCGCGAGCGCCGCGACGGCGTAGAGAAGATAGCCCGGTGCGACATCGTCGGTGAGGGATCCCGCACGCTGCGCCTCGGCCAGCGCGGCGACCTTCTCCGCGTAGTGCGAGGCCCGCGCGGATTCGGCGGGTAGCTCACCCTCCTGCGGTTGCAGCCCTTCCCAGTACATCAAGCGCAGGAACTGGGGATGGCTGCGGTGGAAGTCGAACACGTGCCCGGCGTATTCGGCCAGGTCCCCGGCCTTGTCGGCGGACAGTGGACTGGCTGCGGCCAGCTGCTCGAGCTGATCGGTGAGCACGGCCTCGAACAGCCCGCGCTTATCGCCGAAGTACTGGTAGATACGTTCCTTGTTGATCCCGGCGCGGGCCGCGATGGCGTTCACCCGGGCGCCGTCGGGTCCGCGTTCGGCGAACTCGTGGACCGCCGCCTCGAGCAGCAGTCGTCTGGTCCTCTCGGTATCCCACGCCATGGGGTCCATCCAACCATCTCCAACCGCACGGTTGCGGATCGGCTCGCGGCTGTGGCAAACTCCAACCACACGGTTGCAACCATTCGGTTGCGGATTGCTCGACAAGCACGAAAGCAGGAGGTGGCGAGATGCCCGAGTTGCGCTCCCGCACGGTCACGCACGGACGGAACATGGCCGGGGCCCGCGCCCTCATGCGGGCCAGCGGGGTGCCGTCGGCGGATATCGGCCGCAAGCCGGTGGTGGCGATCGCCAACAGCTTCACTGAGTTCGTGCCGGGTCACACCCATCTGCAGCCGGTCGGCCGGATGGTGTCGGAGGCGGTCCGGGAGGCGGGCGGGATCGCGCGCGAGTTCAATACGATCGCCGTGGACGACGGAATCGCCATGGGGCACAGCGGAATGCTGTACTCGCTGCCGTCGCGGGATCTGATCGCGGATTCGATCGAGTACATGGTGAACGCGCACTGCGCGGACGCGCTGGTGTGCATCTCCAACTGCGACAAGATCACTCCCGGCATGCTGATGGCCGCCATGCGGCTCAATATCCCGACGGTCTTCGTGTCGGGCGGGCCGATGGAGGGCGGCACCGCGGTGCTGGTCGACGGCACCGTGCGCAGCCGCCTGGATCTCATCGTCACCATGTCGGAGGCGGTGTCCCCCGACGTCTCCGACGAGGACATGGCGCTCATCGAGGAGAACGCCTGCCCGACCTGCGGTTCCTGCGCGGGCATGTTCACCGCGAACTCCATGAACTGCCTGACCGAGGCGCTGGGTCTGGCACTGCCCGGCAATGGCACCACGCTGGCCACCCACACCGCGCGCGCCGAGCTGTACCAGGCGGCGGGGCGCACGGTCATGGATATCGCCCGCCGCTACTACGACGAGGACGACGCCTCGGTCCTGCCCCGGAATATCGCCTCCCGCAAGGCCTTCGACAATGCCATGGCGCTGGATCTAGCCATGGGTGGATCAACCAACACAGTGCTGCACCTGCTGGCCGCCGCTCAGGAGGCCGGGCTGGATTACGACCTGACCGATATCGAGAAGATGTCGCTGCAAGTGCCGTGCCTGTGCAAGGTCGCGCCGAATGGCACCTACCTGATCGAGGACGTGCACCGCGCGGGCGGCATCCCGGCGCTGCTGGGCGAGCTGAACCGGGCCGGACTGCTGCACCGCGATGTGTATGCGGTGCACGCGGATTCGCTGGACGGCTGGCTGGCCGAATGGGATGTCCGCGCCGCCGAGCCGTCTGCCACGGCCCTCGAGCTCTTCCATGCCGCACCGGGCGGCAAGCGCTCGGCGAAGGCGTTCTCTCAGTCCGAACGCTGGCACGACCTGGACGTGGATGCCGCCGAGGGGTGCATCCGCGATGTGGCCCACGCGCATTCGAAGGACGGCGGTCTGGCCGTGTTGCGTGGCAATCTGTCCGTCGACGGCGCGGTGGTGAAATCCGCGGGCGTGGCACCCCACATGCACACCTTCACCGGTCCGGCGATCGTGCTGGAATCCCAGGAGGAGGCGGTCGAGGCCATCCTCTCCAAGCGCGTCAAGTCAGGCGACGTCCTCGTCATCCGCTACGAGGGCCCGCGCGGCGGCCCGGGCATGCAGGAAATGCTCTACCCCACTTCATATCTGAAGGGTCTGGGCCTGGCCGGGGAGTGCGCGTTGATCACCGATGGCCGCTTCTCCGGTGGCTCGTCGGGCTGCTCCATCGGCCACATCTCCCCCGAGGCCGCCGCGGGCGGCACGATCGCCCTGGTCGAGGACGGCGACACGATCACCATCGACATCCCTTCGCGCACCCTCACCCTGCACGTCGGCGATGACGAACTGGCCGCCCGCAGAACGGAACTGGAGGCGAACGGCGGCTACCGTCCCCGTAGCCGCGACCGCCAGGTGTCACTCGCACTGAAAACCTATGCGCTACTGGCCACGTCGGCCGATCGTGGCGCGGTGCGTGATCCGGCCAAGCTGGCCTGACGGTCAGACGGTTTCGACCACGAAGCTGGCGACGGTGGTGGTACTGCCGCCGATGTTCACGGTGCCGTAGCGGGTGACGTCCGGAAGTTGGTAGTCGCCCGCTCGGCCGGTGACCTGTTTGTAGGCGTCCAGGAGCATGCGGACGCCGGTCGCACCGACCGGGTGTCCGATGCCGATCAGACCGCCTCCCGGGTTGACGGGGAGGCTGCCGTCGCGGCCGATCATGCCGGACTCCACGGCCTTCCAGCTCTCACCCGGCGCGGTGAGGCCGAGATGGTCGATGGCGATGTACTCCGACATGGAGAAGCAGTCGTGGACCTCGATGCCGTCGAGCTGGTGGATGTCGGCCAAGCCCGCACGGGACAGGGCGTCGAGGAACGCGGTGCGGACGTGGGGGAAGACGTAGGGCTCGGCGGCGGAGACGCGGAACTTCTCGTCGAGCGGGAGGCCGACGGTGCGGTGACCCCAGCCGGAGATCACCGCGGTGGGACGGATTTCACTGTGCCGCCGCAGGAACCGGTCCGACACCAGGATTACCGCGGCCGCGCCGTCGGTCATCTGGCTGCAGTCCTGGCGGCGCAGGACGCCGGTGACCGGTGGGTTGGCGGTGTCGTCGGTGGTGAAGCTGGCGTCGGTGTAGGTCCAGTCGCGGGTTTGGGCGTAGGGGTTCAGGCGAGCGTTGGTGATGTTCAGCTCGCTGATGACGCGCAGGTGGACGGGGTCCAGGCCATAGCGGCGGTCGTATTCGTCGGCGATGGCGGCGAATTGGGTGGGCCAGACCAGATCGGTGTCCTGGGCCTCGTGACCTGCCCAGGCAGCGGCACCCATGTAGGCGGCGGCCTGACCGCCCGGCACCGTCTTCTCCAGCTCCGCGCCCAGCACGAGCGCGCAGTCGTAGCGGCCGGATTCGAGGTCGGCCATGGCCGCGAGGACCGCCATACTGCCTGAGGCGCAGGCCGCCTCGTGGCGGGAGGCCGGGATGCCCCACAGGTCCGGGTGGACGGTTGCGGGCATGCCGCCGAGATGGCCTTGGCCGGTGAACAATTGGCCGAACGCATTGCCGACGTGCACGACATCGATCGCGGTGGCGTCGAGATGTGCGTCGGTGAGCGCCGCTTCGAGGACATCGCGGATCAGGGCATCGAATCCGAGACCGGCGCGATGCCAGTTGACGGCGAAATCGGTTTGGGCACCGCCCAGAATGTGCACGGACACGGGGTCCTCCAGAGTCAGAGTCGGGAACGCAGTTCGCGGCGCAGCAGCTTGCCGACCGGATTACGCGGGAGCGCATCGATGATCTCCAGCCGCTCCGGAAGTTTGAACGAGGCCACCTCCCGCGCCTTCAGGTGCGCGACGAGATCCGCGAGGGTCACGGTCACGCCGGGCGCGGGAACCACTACGGCACAGCACTTCTCACCGAGCACCGGATCCGGGTAGCCGACCACCGCCACATCCGCGACGCCGGGATGGTCGATCAGCAGCCCTTCGATCTCGGCGGGCGCGATATTCATCCCGCCGCGGATGATGATCTCCTTCACCCGGTCCACGAACCGCAGATACCGTCCGCCCTCGCACAGCTCGAAAACATCTCCGCTGCAGAGGAATCCCTCGTCATCGAAGGGTTCGGCAATGGCGGAGCCGGGCAGATATCCACCGAAGACAGCCGGACCGCGCAGCCGAAGCTCCCCGCGCCCGCCGACCTCGGTGACCGTCGCCGCGGTGGTGACATCGACCAGCTTCACCGCCGTCCGCTCGGCCAGCCGCGTCGACCAACGCACCCCGGCGGCACCGTAATACGGCAGATGCTGTGCCCGCAGCGTCGGATCCGGAATATCCGCGGGTGCGCCCAGCAAGCTCACACCCTCGTTCGACCCGAAGAAGTTGATCACCTGAATCCCCAACTCCTCCTGCCACTGCCGCACCACCGGCGGCGGCAACGGCGCACCACCCGACCCGACAATGCGCAGCGACGACAGATCAGCCTGCGCCCGCAGCGCGTCGTTCCGCAACAGCATGGTCAACAGCGCGGGCGGCATGCTGGTATGCGTCACCCGATACCGCGCGATCTGCCCCAAGAACACCGCCAAATCCAGCGGCTGATGATGCACCAGATGCCCACCCGCGAGCAGCCACGGCAAGAACGCCGCCGCGAACCCGGCCATATTCACCATGGGAAACGGATTGAGCACCACCGAATCCGGAGCAACCCCCAACCCATCCTGAACTCCACCGGCAATCGCCAACCAATCACCGTGACATCGCGGAACGCCCTTCGGCGCAGCCTCGGTGCCACTCGTCCAGCACACCGTGACGCGATCGTTCACCGTCACCGACAGCCCGGCTTCATACTCCCGCACCCGCTTCCGGCCGTCCGCCCGAGCCTGGTCGGGGATATCCGTCACGTCAGCCGCGGCAATCAGCACCGCGCCCGCCGGAACAGCCGGACCGAACGCGAAGACCGTTCGCGTGCCCGCGGCGACATCCAACGCCTCCGCCGCAAGCGCCCGATCCCCCAGCGCCCCAACCGTTATGATCGCCTCGGCGTCGGTCGCCGCCACAATGCCCGACAGCTCATGCCGCCGAAATGACACCGGCATCGGTGTCGCCACCGCACCCAACCGCCACAGCGCGAGATATGTAGCGGTCAGCGCCACCGAATTCGGCAACTGCACCGCAACAGTGGCCCCCTGCCGAATCCCGTTGTACAGCAACAGCACCGCGAGATCAGTGACGTACTCATCCAACTCCAGCCAGGTAAGCGTGCGCGGCTCCGCCCCCGTCAACTCGGCAAGGTTCGCCGGATCACTGACCGCCGCCGCATCCGGCGCCGCCTCAACCCGCTGCCGAAAAACCTCGGGAATCGTCTCCGGCTGCCACCAGCCCCGCTCGAGGTAGGTGCGCGCGGTCAGCTCCGGATGACAGGTATGCACCGGGTGCCGTGCGGAGAGGTCAGTGGCGGAGAGGTCGGTCATCGATCCGACTCCGCCTGCCCCGTACCATCCCCAGCGCCAACGCCGCCCC
>NZ_BAAFGR010000029.1:0-58181 GCF_041154655.1 Nocardia sp. JMUB6875 | reverse complement strand
GCCACAACGCGGCCCAACGACCCCGTCCCCACCCGCAAGCCGACCGCCAACGAGGCCCGCCTCGCCGACCGCTACGGCGGCACCCGCCGCTAGTGCCCACTCGGCCGAACATGCCGGTCGGATAGCCTCGCCGGGTGCGTATGGGGACTGCTGCGGCGGCTGGACTGGTGCTCGGGTTCGCGATGGACCGAACCTTCGGCGATCCTCGGCGCGGGCATCCGGTGGCCGGGTTCGGGTCGGCCGCGATGAAGTTGGAGCAGTTCACCTACCGCGACAGCCGAGCCGCGGGCGTGGTTCATGAAGTCGTGCTGGTCGGGGCCGTGACGGGGCTCGGGATCGCGGCTCGGCGGATGGTTGGCCGAGGGCTCGGCGAGGCCGTGTTGACGGCTGCCGCGACGTGGACCGTGCTCGGTGGGACGACTCTCGCGCGGACCGGGCGGGAGATGGCGGATCGGCTGGAGTCCGGGGATATCGACGGGGCTCGGGAGTTGTTGCCGTCGTTGTGTGGGCGGGATCCGAATTTGTTGGATGCGGATGGGCTGGCTCGGGCCGCGTTGGAGTCGATTGCGGAGAACACCTCGGATGCGACTGTGGCGCCGCTGGTTTGGGGTGCGGTCGCGGGGGTGCCGGGACTGCTGGCATATCGGGCGGTGAACACGCTGGACGCGATGGTGGGGTATCGGAACGAGCGGTACGGGCGATTCGGGTGGGCGGCGGCACGGACCGACGATGTGGCGAATCTGGTTCCGGCGCGGGTCAGCGGGTTGATCACCGTCGCGCTGGCTCCGGTGGTCGGGGGTCGGCCCGCAGATGCGTGGCGGGCTTGGCGGCGGGATGCGGCGAAGCATCCGAGTCCCAATGCCGGTGTGGCGGAAGCGTCGATGGCGGGTGCGCTCGGTGTGATGCTCGGCGGCAAGACCGAGTATCGCCATGGCGTGGAGATGCGGCCCACACTCGGCGACGGCCCGGTGCCCCGCGTCCCCGACCTGCGCCGAGCGGTCCGCCTCTCCGAAGCCGTTCAGATCACCACGGCCCTCGCCGCCGTGTCGGCCGCTTGGCTGTTGCGGCGCGGACGCCGCGAAACCGGCCGGTAGATTCGGCGGGAATGTCACAGTCGGCCGAGCAGTTTCGTCGGTTCTGTAGACGGCCTGCCCGATAGGGGCGGGCGTGAGCGAGCAGCGAGGGTGCGATGAGTGGTGGCGAGGGGCGCGGGGCGCCTGATCAGGCGGAGTTGGCGCGGCAGTTCGAGGAGCATCGCGGGTATCTCAGGCGGGTCGCCTACAGCACGCTCGGCAGTTTGAGCGATGCCGATGATGTGGTGCAGGAGGCCTGGCTGCGGCTGGTGCGGTACTACGAGACCAGTCCGGAGGGTGCGGATATCGAGAATCTGCGCGCGTGGCTGACCACCGTCACCGGGCGGCTCGCGCTCGACTATCTCGGCTCGGCGCGGGCGCGGCGCGAACAGTATGTGGGCGAATGGCTTCCGGAGCCGGAGATCACCACCTGGGACGATCCGGCCGACCGCGTCTCCCAGGACGAGCGCGTCACCACCGCCCTGCTGGTAGTGCTGGAATCGCTGTCCCCCGCCGAGCGCACCGCCTTCGTGCTGCAAGAGGTCTTCGGCATGTCCGGCCCGGAGGTCGCCGAGGTGGTCGGGCGCACCCCGGCCGCCGTGCGCCAGTTGGCCTCGCGCGCCCGCAAACATGTGGAGAACGGCACGCCCCGCTTCCCGGCCAGCCCGGACGAGCACGAGAAGGTGGTCTCCGCCTTCGCGGTCGCCTGGCGTTCGGGTGATCTGAGCGCCCTGCTGGGCCTGCTCGACGCGAATGTCACCTTCACCTCCGACGGCGGCGGCAAGGTGCAGGCGTTCCTGCATCCCATGCACGGCGCGGAGAAGGTGGCCGAGACCCTGCTCGGCTTCCTCGGGTTCGCGTCCAAGGTCGGTGGCGCGTGGGGTCGTTCGGTGCTGGTCAACGGCCGCCCGGGCCTGGTGGTGTTCGACGGCAAGCACACCGGCGTCTTCTCGTTCACCATCGACGAGGGCCGGATCACCAAGATCGATGTGGTGCGCAATCCCGACAAGATCCAGCTGCCCGACGACCGCGAGCCGGACTGGCCGCTGGGCGAATCCCTCGACGGCGACGCCTGAGTTCGAAACCGCGGGCCCGCAAGCACTCTCGCCCTCGAGGCGGGGCGGCTGCGGGCCCGCGGCGTGTCAGGAGGCGACCGGCGTCACCGGCCGCAACCCGTGCGCGGCGGCGACCTCCGGCGAATACAGCTGCCCGGCATGCGCCGTAAGCCCCTGCGACAGACCGTGATCGGCCTTGCACGCCTCCCGCCACCCGAGATCGGCGATGGCGCGCGCATACGGCAGCGTCACATTGGTGAGCGCCACCGTCGAGGTGTGCGGCACCGCGCCCGGCATGTTCGCCACGCAGTAGAACAGCGAATCCGCCACGCGGAACGTCGGTTCGGCATGCGTGGTCGGATGCGAACTCTGGAAGCACCCGCCCTGATCGATGGCGATATCCACCAGCACCGAGCCGGGCCGCATGTGCGCGACCAGACTGTCGGGCACCAGCTTCGGTGCTCGCGCCCCCGGCACCAGCACCGACCCGATCACCAGATCCGCTGCCAGCACCGCCTTTTCGACCTCGGCCGCATTGGATCCGATAGTCGCCACCCGCCCGCCGAACCGCGCGTCCAGCTCCCGCAAGCGCGCGATATTGGTGTCCAGCACCGTGACTCGCGCCCCCATCCCCATGGCGACGACCGCCGCATTGCTGCCCGCCACCCCGCCGCCGAGCACCACCACATCCGCGGGCCGCACGCCGGGCACCCCGCCCAGCAGCACGCCCGCCCCGCCCTGCGGTGACATCAGGTGGTACGCGCCCACCTGGCTGCCGAGCTTGCCCGCCACCTCGCTCATGGGCGCGAGCAGCGGCAGCGATCCGTCGCCCGCGCGCACGGTCTCATAGGCGATGGCGGTGATCCCGGACCGCAGAATCGCGTCGGTGCACTCCCGCGAGGCCGCCAGGTGCAGGAAGGTGAACAGCACCTGCCCGTCCCGCATCCGCGAATACTCCTCGGCGATGGGCTCTTTCACCTTCAGCACCAGTTCGGCGGCGCTCCACACCTCCTCCGGCGTCGGCACGATCCGCGCCCCGGCGGCGACGTAGTCGGCGTCCGCGAATCCGGATCCGACCCCCGCCCCCACCTCCAGCAGCACCTCGTGCCCGTGCCGCGCCAGCTCCCCGGCACCGGCCGGGGTCAGCGCGACCCGATACTCCTGCTCCTTGACCTCCCGCGGAACCCCGATTCTCATACCGCCATCGTGGCCCCGCGCGGCGGCCGCCGCCACGACCGCCACGACCCGATTTCTCGCCCGGCTACCAGCAGGCAATCCCGAATTCGATCAGGACGCGACCGCGAGCGACAGCACCTCGCCGGGGGTCGGGATGCGCAGCAGGTGGTCGCGGCCGGTGACGGTGAAGCGGTGGGTCAGGTAGTCGAGGTGCTCGGAGAAGTGGGCCCAGCCCTCGGCGTGGACCGGGACGATCAGGGCGTCGCCGAGGGCCGCGGAGGCCTGGGAGGCGGTGCGGCCGTTGAGGGTCAGGTCGTGGTCGCCGAAGCGGTCGACATTGGCGGCGCCGACATTGAGGATGGCGAGATCGATGCGGCCGATCCGATCCGCGATCCGCTGCACGACCTCGACCGAGGCGTTGTCACCCGAGACGTACACGGTGGGCAGCCCGTCGGCCTGCAGCACGAATCCGGTGACGACCCCGGTCAGCGGCTCGCAT
The DNA here is from genome assembly GCF_041154655.1 of Nocardia sp. JMUB6875. NCBI lineage: Bacteria > Bacillati > Actinomycetota > Actinomycetes > Mycobacteriales > Nocardiaceae > Nocardia > Nocardia sp. JMUB6875. The sequence goes on along the minus strand of NZ_BAAFGR010000029.1, from coordinate 54,378 downwards.
CCGTCCGGCCCGTGCTGGGCGGGCACGCCGGTGACGGTCACCGCGCCGATCTGGATCGACTCCCAGTTGGCCAGTCCCCGAACGCCTTCGATGCGCCCGGCGGCATCCGGGGTGGACAGCACATGCTCGACGCTCGGCAGCAGGGCGCGCCCGGCGGCATCGAGGTTGTCGGCGTGCTGGTCGTGCGAGAGCAGCACCACGTCGATCGGGCCGACCGCGGCGGCGGGGACGGCGGGACCGTTCAGCTTGTAGAGGGTGACCGGCCCCGGGTAGTCGGTGGGCTCGTCGAAGGTGGGATCGGTCAGGAAGGTCAGATCGCCGTACGCGAATCGGACTGTGGGGCCGCCGATGTGGAGCACCTCGATGGTGGTGGCGGCTGCTGCGGTGTCGATCGTGTTCGTCATGCCAATGAGTTTCGCGATCTCACCGCACTCCCGACAGTGGCCCGAAGGCCGCTTATCGATAAGATCGGGCCATGGACAATTCCGTCGCCGCGCACACCGTCGCCACCCCGCACACCGTGGCCGTCCTCGCCTTCGACGGCATCAGCCCGTTCCACCTCTCCGTCCCGACCCTGGTCTTCGGCCGCATCGGCGCGGGCGGCGGCGCAGACAATCCCTACCGGGTGATCGTCTGCGCCGAAAACTCCGGAACCATCTCCACCCCGGCCGGTTTCGACCTCGTCATCCACCACGGCCTGGAGGCCACCGAGATCGCCGACACCGTCGTCATCCCCAGCTGGGAGCGCGATCGCCCACTGCCCGAACCCATTCGCGACGCCCTGCACCGCGCGCACGCCCGCGGCGCCCGCATCGTCGGCCTGTGCCTGGGCGCGTGGGCGATCGCCGCCAGCGGTCTGGCCGACGGCCGCGAGATCACCACCCACTGGTCGGCCGCCGCCGAGATAGCCCGCGCGTATCCGGCCGTCCGTGTGCGCGCCGACTCGCTGTGGTCCGATGACGGCGACCTCATCACCTCCGCCGGTGTCGCCGCCGCCCTCGACTGCTGTCTGCATCTGGTGCGCTCCGATCAGGGCAGCCGCGTCGCCGCCGAGTTGGCCCGCCGCCTGGTGCTGGCCCCGCATCGCAGCGGCTCACAGGCCCAGTACATCCCGGTCGCCGTCCCCGAATCCGCCGACCACGACCCGATCGAGCAGGCGATGGTCTGGGCGCGAACGCATCTCGACGAACCGGTGGACCTGGACGGCTGGGCCCGCACCGCGCTCATGTCGCGGCGCACCTTCACCCGCCGCTTCCGCGACCGCACCGGCACCAGCCCGCAGCAGTGGCTGCTGCAGCAGCGCGTCGACCACGCCCGCCTGCTGCTGGAATCCACCGACGACACCATGGACCGCATCGCCACCGACGCGGGCCTGGGCACCAGCATCAATCTGCGCCACCATTTCCACCGCCTGCTCGGCACCACCCCCGCCGCCCACCGCGCCCAGTTCCGGCGCTAGGTTCGGGCCATGAGGATTCAGCTGGGTGAGCATGCGCCGCAGGTCGATGAGAACGCGTGGATCGCGCCGAATGCCACCGTGGTGGGGCGGGTGCGGCTGGAAGCCGAAGTGAGCGTCTGGTATTCGGCGGTGCTGCGCGGGGACATGGACGAGATCACCGTCGGCGCGCGCAGCAATATCCAGGACGGGTGCGTGCTGCATGCCGATCCGGGCTTCCCGTGCACGGTGGGCGAGGGAGTCTCGGTGGGCCACAACGCGATCCTGCACGGCTGCACGGTCGGCGACGATGTGCTGATCGGCATGGGCGCGACGGTGCTCAACGGCGCGGTGATCGGGGCGGGGAGCTTGATCGCCGCGAATGCGCTGGTGCCCGAGGGCGCGCAGATTCCGCCGGGTTCGCTGGTGGCCGGCGTGCCCGGCAAGGTGCGGCGGGAGCTGAGTGAGGCGGAGCGTGATCACATTCGCTTGAATGCCGCTGCGTACCTGCACAACACGGCGCTGCACCGGCAGGGTCAAGAGGCGTGACTGAACGGGGTGTGTGAGAATCCCCACACTGAACAAGCGACCATAAAGGCCGCTGTTAGCATCGTGCGAAGCGTTCCCGGCGGCCCGGGCTGTGCCGCCGCAAGCCGGGTGCGCGCTCGGGGCTAGCAGGAGGTTTTCCACGGTGTTGTACGAGCACGACAGTATGCACCGACGCCGGATCAGCGTGGCCGACATCGCCGCGCAGCCCGGAGGGATGGAGGCGCTGCAGCGCCGGGTCCACGAGTTACGTTCCAACGGCCGGGATTTCGCGGCCAACGCCATCGAATGGGAAATGGCGGCGCTCAACGTCCGCTGATCGGATGCGGCGTGTATCGCTACGATCCGTCGATGCGATAATGCGGCACGGCCCGCACACCACAAGAGTGCCAACGCCGTTCGCCGCAATGTCGCGGTCGCCACCCGATCGACTGGAGACTCGATGCCGTCCGTGCCCACCATCCTGCAACGCATTCTGGAGAAGCCGCGGGCCGAAGGCGAACAGCTCTTGGAGAGCGCGCTGTCGGCCTTCCTCGACTTCGGGATTCGCCGAACCAGCATGGGGGAGATAGCGCGTCGCGCCGGCATCAGCCCGGCCACGCTCTACCGGCGCTTCGAATCCAAGAACGATCTGGTCGCCGCGGTCGGCGTGCGCGAGGCGCAGCGGTTCATCGCCGAGATCGACAAGCGGGTGCAGGAGGCCACCAGCAACGGCTCGGCGGTCAACGATCAGCTGGTCGAGATCTTCGTCGCGTTCATCACCCAGCTGGCGAACAACCAACTGCTGCAACGGCTGCTGCGCACCGAGCCAGACACCATCCTGCCGCGGCTGACCACCGAGGCCGGTCCGGTGCTCGCGGTCGGGCGCACCTATCTGGCCGAAAAGCTGCGCACGCTACAGGAATCCGGCGATGTGCCCGCCTTCGACGCGGATCTGGTGGCGGAGGTGCTGGCGCGGCTGGGGCAGTCGCTGGTGCTGACGCCGGACGGGCTGATCCCGCTGACCGACGAGACCGCGGCGCGCGACTTCGCGCGCCGAACCGTGCTGCCGATGATCGGCGTCCAGCCGGTCTGAATCAACACCGGGGTCTCCGCGGACCCGCGGCGATGGTCAGATATTCCCGACCCCCATGGCCGCGCTACCGGTCGCGCCCGCGGCGACCGCGCTTCCCGTCATCAGACCGACCGCCGCGAGGATGAGAGCAAACATTCCAGGACCTTTCGAATTTCGTTGTCGGAGACGAATCGAAAAGTACTGCCGTGCAATATCCTTCGGCGAGATCAGGAACCGGATTCTGGGCGGACTGTATGCCGATACCCAGCACTTTCCCAGTACCCGATTCCAACGCCGTGTGGTAGGTCGAGCAGAATGCAAGGCGTCGGAGCGTTATGCGTGCGTTCAAAGGAGATCGCGACGTGGGCGGTGCTGTCGAGGCTGAATCCGAAGTGAATGGCGAATCGCGGCACCGGAAATTGGTGGCCGTGACCGCGTGCCCGGCGGGCATCGCGCACACCTATATGGCCGCCGAGAAACTCGGGCAGGCCGCCGAAGCGCTCGGCGTCGAGATGAAGGTCGAGACGCAGGGGTCGATCGGCGTCGAGAACGCGATCACCCGCGCCGATGTGGCCGCCGCCGACGGGGTCATCATCGCCGCCGACAAGGACGTGGATCTGAGCCGGTTCGCGGGCAAGCGGGTCCTGATCGTGCCGGTGTCGGAGGGCATCCGGCATCCCGAGAAGCTCATCGAGGACGTGCGGTCCGCGCCCGTTCAAGAGGGTGCGACCGACTCCGGCCCAGCCGACAGTGAGCGCAGTGTGGCCCTCAAGGCGCTCATGAACGGCGTCAGCTACATGATCCCGTTCGTGGCCGTGGGCGGTCTGCTCATCGCCATCTCACTGTCGCTGGGCGGGCACACCGATCCCTCGGGCGGACTGGTCATTCCGAAGGATTCGATCTGGTACAGCGTCAATCAGATCGGCAGCATCGGGTTCACGCTCATGGTGCCGATCCTGTCCGGCTATATCGCCTACGCCATCGGCGACCGGCCCGCGCTGGTGCCGGGCATGATCGGCGGGTGGATCGCCAATACCGGGTCGCTCTACGACTCCAAGGCGGGCGCGGGCTTCCTGGGCGCGATCGTGACCGGGTTCCTGGCCGGGTATCTGGTGCTGTGGATCAAGAAGGTGAAGGTTCCCAAGTTCGCGCAGCCGATCATGCCGATCATCGTGGTGCCGATCGTGTCCACGCTGGCGGTCGGGCTGTTCTTCATCTATGCGATCGGGCGGCCGATCTCCTACATCTTCGAGCACCTCACCAGCTGGCTGGGCGGGATGACCGGCACCAGCGCCATCGCCCTCGGCGCGATCGTGGGCCTGATGATCGCCTTCGACATGGGCGGACCGGTCAACAAGACCGCCTTCCTGTTCGGTGCGGGCCTCATCGCCACCGGCAATCTGTCGGTCATGGGTATGGCGGCGGCCGCGATTCCGGTCATGCCGCTGGGGCAGGGCCTGGCCACGCTGCTGCGGCGTCCTTTGTATGACGATCAAGAGCGCGAGGCCGGGCTGGCGTCGATGTTCATGGGATTCTTCGGCATCTCCGAGGGCGCGATCCCGTTCGCGGCTTCCCGTCCCGCTCAGGTGATTCCGGCCAATATGATCGGCGGCGCGGTGGCGGGCGCGATCGCCGGACTCGCCGGGGTCGGGGACGCGGTGCCGCACGGCGGGCCGATCGTGGCGCTGCTGGGGGCGATCAAGGGGATTCCGATGTTCTTCGTCGCGGTGGTGGCGGGGACCGTGGTGACCGCGGTGCTGACGATCGTGCTGATCGAGTTCCGGGCGCGCCGGAAAGCCCCGTCGCAGAGCGGAACCGCCGCGGCCGTCACCGAAACCGGGGTCGTCACCGAAACCGCCTCCGGAACAACCGAACCGCAGATCCTCGACGGGGCGCTCACCGAGCGCACGGTGCAGCCGGTCCTCGAGGCCACCGACAAGCAGTCCGCCATCCGCGAAATGGCGGCGCTGCTGGCGCGCAGCGGCAAGGTGAGCGATGAGTCCGAGCTCCTCGCCGCCGCCCTGCGCCGCGAGGCCGAGGGCGTCACCGGGCTCGGCGACGAAATCGCCATCCCCCACGCCAAAACCGACGCGGTCACCGCGCCCGTGGTGGCCTTCGCCCGCGCGCCACAGGGCATCGACTGGGACTCCCCCGACGGCAATGCCGCCAAACTCATCTTCATGATCGCGGTCCCGCTGGCCGCCGCGGGCGACGAGCATCTGCGCATCCTGGCCCTGCTGGCCCGCAAGTTGATGGACCCGGCGTTCCGCGAGCGCTTGCTCGCCGCGCCGGACCGCTCGGCCATCCTGGAAATCCTGGGCGAAATTCAGCAACCGGCCGAGCGCGCTTGACCGCATTCACCTCATCAAATCTGGAATACCGACGAGTCGTTTTGCCAAACCTGCTGGTAGGCAAGGGAACTCGCGCATTCCGAATCCGCACACAGCCGCCTTGCGACCGTTGTACGATCTGCTATACAACAGGATCGGCAAAAGCCTTCCACCCCTGGTGAATTCGCGAATTCCCTTTATGCCATGAAGGGAATCTGACATGTCGCAAGCAATTCCGGGTCAGTTGCGCCTCTTGACTCCGGATCAGGAAGCCAGTGCCCTCGCATTGGTGAACGACCTGCTCACCGGTGACGCCACCGGCGTGTCCAGCTACGCCACCACCGACGTCGACGCGGTGCGCGGCCGGTGCGTAATCCAGAACGTGAAAATTCCGGGCCATCAGAATGTTTCACTGGACGCGCTCATCGCGTACCCGCGAACCGACGAACCGCATCCGCTGATCGTCATGCCGGCCGGTCTCGACAAGACCGGCTGGAAGATGTACGGCGGGGCCGTGATCCGGCTGCTCATGCGCGGCTACGCGGTCGTCGCCTATACCGAACGCGGTCTCCCCGGATCCGAAGGCGACCTGACCGTCGCGGGCCCCGAGGATGTCGACGACGGATGCGCGGTCATCGACTGGGCGCTGCGGCACAACGAGCTACACGCCGATCCCGAACGGGTCGGCATGGCGGGCATCTCCTACGGTTCCGGCATCAGCCAGCTGGTCGCGAACAAGCACGACAAGGTCAAAGCCGTTGTCGCGCTGAGCACCTGGGCCGATCTGGGCGAGGCGCTCTACGACAACGACACCCGGCACGTGGCTGCCGCGGCGGCGCTGGCCAAGGTCAGCGAGCATCCCAGTGACGAGCTGGTGAAGGTGCTCGAATGGTTCAACGCGAATACCAATATCGAGGGAGTTCTGGACTACGCGAAGCCCCGGTCGCCCGCACAGCTGGAACCCTCCGAGATACGTCCCGTGCCAACCTTTTTCACCAGCTTCTGGCACGAGACCATCTTCCCGCAGAATCAGCTGCTGAGATATTTCGACCGCTACCCCGGCCCCAAGCGCCTGGACATGGCGATCGGCGACCACGCGGCCGTGGAGATCCCCGGGCTGCTGCTCGGCGTCTACACCCGCACCACCGAGGCCGCCTACGACTGGTTCGACCACTACCTCCTCGGCGTGGACAACGGCATCGACCGCGACGGCGAGGTGCACACCGAATCCATGCACAACTTCACGATAACGGCCTCCCCCGACCTGGCGTCCTGGCCGAAGGCGAAGCGCCGCTATCACCTCCAGGCGCCCGCCACCGGATCCCCCGACGGCACCCTGACACTCGACCAGCCGTCGGCCGTCAGCCAGACCTTCCAGTCGGGTCCCGAACAAGTCGTGGTCGCGAAAACCCTGGTCTTCGACGGCATGTCCGAGCGCCTGCTCATGCCCAACCGCCAGCGCTTCGCCGATATCGGCCGCAACCGGGCCGCCGTCTGGACCACCCCGCACGTGTTCCTGAAACGCCAACACATCGCCGGTACTCCCCAGCTCGAGGTGACGGTCACCCCCTCCGGCACCACGGTCACCCTGATCGCCTACCTCTTCGACCTCGAGCCGTTCACCGGCACCCTCCGCATCATCACGCATGCCGCGGCCACGGTCACCAATACCGACCCCGCGCAATCGAAGCCACTCGTCCTCCCCCTCCAAGCCACCGACTACGAGATCGACCCCTTCCACAAACTGGTCCTGGTCATAGACAGCTCCGACCCCTTCTATACCGACCAGGTCGACACCCGCTCCACCATCACCCTGTCCAACGCCAACGGCGCGGCTCACCTGGACATCCCGATCGCCCCCTGACCGATCCCCACCGAATCCCGCGGTGCGGCCGACCCCTTCGGCCGCACCGCGATCCCGCTATGAGCGAAATCACGCACGCCATTGGCGTCCAGCCGTGCGACCGGGGTAACACTGCTATGACACGTCAAGTCGGTCGCGCCATGGACACCCCGTTTCCGCCGGCCCTTGTCAGACCGCCGGAAACAAAGGAGTTACCAGCGATGATCAGATGTATCGCATCCGCCACCCCGGTCAGTGACGGCTGGACCATCACCGTCATCGGCCTGCCCGTCGACGTCGATCCTTTCCACGCCGCCACCCTCTCGGCCGCCCGCACCGCCGTCGCGGAGCTGGCGGCCTCCGTCACCGGAATCCCTTGCGGTACCGAGGAAATCGAGATGTACGTCGAATCCGTCGGCGACCTGGTCGGCGCGGTGGAAATGGCCCGTGCCGCCCGCGCCCGCGCCGCCGCCCACGAGCAAGCCACCCTGCTGCGCGCAGCCCGGCGAATGATCGCCCAAGGCCTATCCGAAGCCGACACCGCCGAACTCCTCGGAGCCGACGTATCCACTCTCGCCCTCATGGCGAATTCAACCCCGTGACTGGCTGAATGCGCCGTCAGGCCGGGGTGAGGGCTGTTCGGAAGGCGGTGAGGGTGGTTTCGCCCGGGGAGCGATCCAGAATGGCGAAGGTGATCTCGTCGAAGTGTCCGCCGAACCGGCCGCCGTCGGCGATCAGTCCGCGGAAGATACCGGCCACCACGCCAGGGTCATTGCCGTAGGCGCCGCAGCCCCAGGCGCCCAGCACCAAACGCCGGTAGCCGGCGGCTGTTTCGAGAATGCGCTCGGCGCGGGCGGCCAACACCGCGGGAATTCGATGCGCCTCACTCGGCGACTCTTGAAGGATCACATTGGTCCGGGGTGCCGGGCAGCTGAGGAAGCCGACCGTATAAGGGTTTTCGAGCAGGGTGCCCGTGTCATCGCGGAAGACGGGCACGGCCGGCGATAGAATCACACGATCGCTGCAGAACGGATCCGGCGTGCCCCGGTGGTATTCGTAATATTGCGGCACCGCCAGCAGCGTGGTGTACAGCGCCGACGCCCGGCACAACGCCTCTTCTTGAGTACGCGCCCCCAAAAGGTAGTGGCCCCCCGGATTCCGAGCGGATGCGAAATTCAGCACCGCAACCGGCTCCGGATCGGCATCGACCATCCGCCGCGCCGCCTCGAGACTGCTCTCCCCGGTCACCGTGATGACAGTGCTCGCCTCCCCGCGGGTGCTGACCGACACCGGCTCAGGACCAAACATCCGGGTCCCCTCGACAGCCGCCCGCACCGCCGCCCCCAGCGAAACATACTTCCCACTCGGCGCCCGATAACCCCCCGCCGCGATAATCCCCTCATTCTCGACAGCCATGGCCACCAGCAGCTCACTCACGCCCGCCATGCTCTCACGAGGTTCGACGAGCATGCTTCTGGCAGACAAACGTCGAGAACGCATGTGCCCAAATGCATTCTGGTGAGGTTGGGGACCTCAAGGGTGCCGAAGACTCCCGTTCCCGATGCCGGCGGTGAAGGCATCCCACTCTTCCGGCGCGAAGATCAGCGCCGGACCGGTGGGGTTCTTCGAGTCACGGACGCCCACCTGCCCGCCACCGAGGAAAGCGACCTCGACGCAGTCCTGGCCCCCTGAGCTGTGGGTGGACTTGAACCATTGAGCCCGGCTCAGATCAACGGCCATTGTCGAACTCCCTTGCTATCTCGCGGATCAGATCTCGACTCGGGCGGGCGTCCAAGGTGGCGCGCTGAACCTTGCCGAACGCTTCACGATAGAGCTCGACCTCTGTCTGACGCTCAAAGTACATTGCGCCGGCGAAGCTTTCAGCGAACACCACAGTGGGCTCGGTCAGCTTGCCGCGAGCGTCTTTCGCGAATCGGAAGATGATGAACGGCGGTAGTGGCATGCCCAGCGGGAATCCGGCACGGAACGGCAGCAGTCTGACCTCGACGTTCTCGCGGGTGCTCAGGTCCGCGATGTGCCGTAACTGCGCGGCCATCACCCGGCGGTCACCTACCACTGTGCGCACCGCGGCCTCTTGAAGAACCACCAGCGCCTGGGCTGGATGGCGTTGGCGCAGAATCACGTTCTGACGTTGTGCACGCAGTTCGACCCGTCGATCGAGCGCGGAGGCCGTGTCCGCCGGGAAGTAGATTCGGTCGAGGGCGCGGGCGTAGTCGGCGGTCTGCAGGAGTCCGGGGACGATCAGGGGTTGGAAGATCGTCATGCTCTTCGCACCGGCCTCGAGTCCGACGAACAGGTTGGAATGCGCCGGGATCAGATCGGCGTAGGCATGCCACCAGGATTTCGCGGGAGTCTGCTCGGCCAGCGATTTCGCTGCGGCGGTCTTCTCATCGTCGAGTCCGTACACCTCGCACAGCCCCAGAACATCTCTGACCCTTACCTTTTCGGTCAGTCCCCGTTCCAGCCGACTGAGGGTCGACTTGTTCCATTCCATCAGCCCGGCCGCCTGCTCCACCGTGAGCCCGGCCCCGTCCCGAGCCTCCCGCAGAAACCTGCCGAGCTGCCTGCGGGGCAGGGTGCTTCCAGTCTCTCCGGGCTCATCCCCATCGGTCATGCCGCTCGCCTCCGTTGCGTGCCGCAGTCGAGAGTTGTTGCGAAATGCACCAACGATAATCCGTGTTGCACAACGCGAGCTGGGGTTTCTCGCTGATTCCGCAGATTCTCTGCGCGTGCCGCACCGACTGCGACTCGTGTCGCATCGTTCTCCCATGACCAACAATGCTTCGACAATCGGTGCGATCGCGCTCCTCGTCGCCATGGTTCTCGTCGGGCACTTCACGATGAACCGCACCGGCTGCACCGCAGCGCATTACAGCGGTCGGGCCACGATCAGCGTCGGTGAGCTGCGCCGCCGCCTGATTGCCGAACGACCGTCGAATCAACCGACGCTGCAAACGAATTCATGGCTGTCCGCGTGGTCGCACGATGTACCCGAGGCACCGCTCACCGCAGCCCAGGCGCACGACGCCATGCGGCTGCATCGGCAATGCCAGATGGATTCCTGCGAACGCAAGCGCGCCGCCTACTGGGCGCTGGTGGCGGACGGGCGAATTCGGCCCGATGGGCGAGCCGAACGGAGGGCAGCACAATGAGCTGGATCGACGATTTCTGCGAGAACGCCTACGTCGAGGGCCGCCGCCGCGCCGAAGGCATCCTGAAGATCCACGCCACCTGCACACCGCCCTGCCCCCGAGCCCGCGCCGCGGCCGAATACCTCGCCCAACTGCCCGGGGAGGTCACCGGCTCGCAACCTCAGCAATGAGTGCGCTGCGTGGGGCCGCTAATTCTGCGCGGGAGCTGGAAAAAGGGTGATCAACTCGTAGATCAGCCACCCGATGCCGCAGAAGATCGCGATGATCCCGACCGCGGCGAGGAAAGCCACGGCGGCCGACAATGCGATTCCGCGGATGGTCTCGCGTGATTCCGGATCAATCCTCACTGTTCGAATGTTATGGGCTGATGCGGACTGCCGTGAGCCTCACGCCGCGGCAATCGGAAAGAGCCAGTTGGCATGTGGGCCCTCGGCGCCGATATTTCGCAGGTACACAATGAATTCGGCAGTGCGGGGGCCGTGCATTCTCTGCCATGTGCCTTCGAGGCAGAGCCTGCCCGTTACCGTTCCCGAAGCCTCGACGACGCCCTTACGTGGCAGTGAATCGCCTTGGTCGGAGGGGCAATCGATGGGATAGGCGAATCCGAAGCCTTCGGTGTAGGCCACCGCGGAGTAGAAGTCCACCGAACTCGAATCCGCTGGGGCTGCGGCGTTGTTGCGCAGTCGGACCGTCACCGCGAGGCGAGGCCGATCGCTGACCGAATCGAGGAAGGTGAAGTCAGAAAGCGTCAGTCCCCAAGACTCCAGTGTGCCTGGGGTATTCGGCTCCAACAGCGGAACGGCCGAGGGCGGCGCGGCGGTTGTGGTCACCGGCACGGTCGAACTGGTTGCGGCGCCCGGGGACACCGGGTCCGGTGCATGAGCGGCCGCACATCCCGTCACCCCGACCAGCATCGCGCCCATGGCCAGTTTCCCGACGCCCTTCATTCCGTCCCCCGTTCCGAATCCGACGCGGCGACCACCGCACTCCCCAGGCTGGACCCGGTCTCCAATGAAACCCTGAACATGTCCTGAAAGTCCGTCGTAGCGCGAAAAGGGTGGAGCAGGTGCCGGTTCGGCACCTGCTCCACCCTTCAGGGAAACCTTTTTTCTGCTGCGCTTTACGCGGGGACTTCGCTGCGATCGCCACTCCAGAGGGTGTGGTACTTGCCTTCGGCGTCGATGCGCTCGTAGGTGTGGGCGCCGAAGAAGTCGCGCTGGCCCTGGGTCAGGGCGGCGGGGAGGCGGTCGGCGCGGAGGCCGTCGTAGTAGGACAGCGAGGACGCGAAGGCCGGGACCGGGATGCCGAGCTGGGTCGCCACGACGACGACGCGACGCCAGCTGTCGATGGCCTTCTCGATGGCCTCGCGGAAGTACGGGGCCAGGATCAGGGACGGCAACGACGGGTCGGCCTCGTACGCTTCCTTGATTCGGTTGAGGAAGCGGGCGCGGATGATGCAGCCGCCGCGCCAGATGGTGGCGAGGTCGCCGGGGTGGAGGTTCCAGTTGTATTCGGCGGAGCCGGCGGCGATCTGGTCGAAGCCCTGGGCGTAGGCGACGATCTTGGAGGCGTAGAGGGCCTGGCGAATCGCTTCGGTGAATTCGGCTACGTCGGTGGGCTTTTCGCCGAGGACGCCCGAGGCGAGGCCCTTGGCGGCGGCGCGCTGGGTGCGGGAGCCGGACAGGGCGCGGGCGAAGACGGCTTCGGCGATGCCGGTCACCGGGATGCCGAGGTCCAGCGCGGACTTGACGGTCCAGCGGCCGGTGCCCTTCTGCTCGGCGGCGTCGACGATGACGTCGACCAGCGGCTTACCGGTCTTGGCGTCGACCTGGTTCAGGACCTCGGCGGTGATCTCGACCAGGTAGCTCTCCAGCTCGCCGGAGTTCCACTGGGTGAACACATCCGCGATCTGCTTGGCGTCGAAGCCCAGCGCGTCGCGGAAGAGGTTGTAGGCCTCGCCGATGAGCTGCATGTCGGCGTATTCGATGCCGTTGTGCACCATCTTCACGAAGTGGCCGGAGCCGTCGGGGCCGATGTGGGTGCAGCAGGGGGTGCCGTCGACCTGTGCCGCAATGGATTCCAGCATCGGGCCCAGCGACTCGTAGGACTCCTTCGGGCCGCCGGGCATGATGGCCGGGCCGTTCAGCGCGCCCTCTTCGCCGCCGGAGATGCCCGCGCCCACGAAGTTCAGGCCGCGCGCGGCCATGGCAGCCTCGCGGCGGATGGTGTCGGTGTAGAGGGCGTTGCCGCCGTCGATGATGATGTCGCCGGGCTCCATGGCGTCGGCGAGCTCCTCGATCACGGCGTCGGTGGCGTCACCGGCCTTGACCATGATGAGCACGCGGCGCGGCTTCTCCAGCGCGGCCACGAACTCCTCGATGGTCTCGGTGCGCACGAAATCGCCGTCGCCGCCATGCGCCTCGAGCAGCGCGTCGGTCTTGCCGATGCTGCGGTTGTGCAGGGCGACGGTGTATCCGTGCCGTGCGAAGTTGCGGGCGATATTGCTACCCATGACCGCCAGGCCGGTCACGCCGATCTGGGCGCGCGCTTCCGAGGTCGCCATGAAACAGCCTCTCCATTCGACAGGTGTAGTGACCGCACGAAATCTCCTCGGCGGCGGCATCCCGGACGCGTCCACGACGCCATACCTTTTCTACCCGGTCGGCCTCGGTCACAGCAGAGTGGCCCCGGACAGGACCGTGGAGCGGCCCCGGACAGCGCGGTTCGATGGCACCGGACAGCGGGCTCGACTCACCCGGCGCGCAGGCCGGTGACGGGCGCCTCGGCGGGTTCGCGGCGGGAGGTCCAGCCGAGCCGCTCGGCCAACATGCGCGCACAGCAGCGGATCGATCGCACGGCCTCGGTCTCCCCGTTCGCACGCCACAGCAGTGACCACGGGTAGTAGGCGGGCTCGGCGAGAGGAATCCAGCGCAACCCCGGCAGCGGCGCACAGGACCGCGGCACGCACGCCACCGCATGCCCGTCACGGACCAGGCGCCGCGCCCCCAGCACACTGTGCACGGTGCCCGGATACGCCTTGGCCGCGAATCCCCCTGTGCGGCACAGCTCCCGGATGAACTCGTTGTACTCCGGTGCCCGGGACTCGTCGGCGAAGACCAGCGGCTCCCCCGCCACCTCGGCCAGCGACACCGCCAGCCGATGCGCCCACACATGATCGTCGGCGACCAGCACCCCCAGCCGATCCAGCCGGATCACCTCCGAGGCCACCCCCGCCGGCAGCTGCACCGCCCGCCCGATCCCGACATCGAGCCGCCCCTGCGCCAGCAACCGGCACTGCTCGGGCACCCCGGCCTCGACCTCGTGCACCTCGAGCAGATTCGGATGATGCTCCCGCACCGCCGCCAACACCACCGGCATGGTGTCGAAACTGGCATCGCCCATCGCGACCCGCAGCACCGCGTCGGTCCCGGTCATGGTGCGCGCCGCCGCCGCGGCCCGATCCACATGACTGAGAATCAGCCGCGCCTCGGCAAGCAGCAGCGTCCCCGCCGCGGTCAACCGCACATGATGGGTACTGCGCTCCACCAGCGGCACCCGCAATTCGCGTTCCAGCCGCTGGATCTGCTGGCTCAGCGCCGACTGCACGATGTGCTCGCGCGCCGCCGCGCGCCCGAAGTGCAACTCCTCCGCAAGCGTCACGAAATAACGCAGTTGCCGCAGTTCCACGGCCGTTCCCCCTTCGCGTGCATATGGAATATCGCGCACGCGGGCGCGGGGGTAACGAGTGGCGGGCTACCCGAATTCCGGGGGCATCCGCGCGATCAGTTCGAGTGAAGATGTTTTCGTTTTTCGCTCGTTTCCGAATGCCGCCGCCCCCGCTGCACTGGACCCATGAAATCGATCAGCACCAAGCAGACCAAACAACTCGGCTGGATCCCGGACCTGCCTGACCAGCGCGACCACCTCTACGCCGCCCCGGCGGCGGTCATGGCCCAACTGCCGCCGGCGGTGGACCTGACCTCGCACTTCGCCCCCGTCTACGACCAGGGCAAGCTCGGCTCCTGTACCGGCAACGGCATCGCGGCCGCCCTGCAATTCGACGCCATGAAACAGGGGCTGGCCGACCAATCCGTGCCGTCGCGCCTGTTCATCTATTACAACGAGCGCGTCATGGAGGGCACGGTCGACCAGGATGCCGGGGCGATGATCCGCGACGGCATCAAGAGCGTCGCCAAGGTCGGCGCCTGCCCGGAAACCGAATGGCCCTACGACATCTCGAAATTCGCGGTCGAACCGCCGCCGTCCTGCTACCACGATGCCGCCGACCATCAGGCCATCGCGTATTCCCGTGTCGCGCACACGCTCTCGCAGCTGCGCGGCTGCCTGGCCGACGGCTACCCGATCGTCTTCGGCTTCACCGTCTACGAATCCATCTTCACCCCCGAGGTCGAGAAGACCGGCGCGATCCCCCTGCCCCACGCCAGCGAACAGGTGGTCGGCGGCCATTGCGTCCTCGCCGTCGGATACGACGACACCCACCAGGTCTTCCGAATCCGCAACTCCTGGGGCGACTCCTGGGGCAAGGGCGGCTACGGCACCATGCCCTACGCCTACCTGCTCTCGATGAACGCCTCCGACTTCTGGACCATCCGCACCGTCGAGGGCTGACCGAAACCGGGATGCCCGGCCAGCTCGGCCGGATGGGTGAGCTGCGGATAGTGTCCGGCCCCGGGCACTTCGGTGACCGGATGAGCGACGGGCACGATCAGCGGATCGGCTGCGCCCGCGATGATCTCGACCGGGACGCGCACCCGGTCCAGCAGTTCCCGGGACCGTGCGCGGTCGGAGTGCACCGTCCGGAGCGCCCGCACCACTCGGCGGGCGGCTCCGGGACGACGCAGATCCGCTGCGGCGCTGTCGATCTCGGGGCCGGGTCGCAGGCCCAGCGTCGCGGCGAGCCGGTCGGTGGACATGCGGCGCAACATCCCCGCCGCGAGCGGTGACCGAGCCGACCTCGGACCCGGTGCCTGGAGAAACGGCGGCGAGATCAGCACGAGCCGGCTGAGCCGATCCGGATGCTCGACCGCGTAGCGCAGCGCGGGCCCGCAGGCAGCCGAGTGCGCGACGAGCACCGGCCGGGTCCGGACCCGGCTCATCAGATCGGCCAGCCAGGTCTCCACCGGCCGGTCCGAGGCCGCCGAGCGGCCGAGCCCCGGCAGATCGGGCGCGAGGACGGAACCGGGCAGGCGACTCGCGACCGGAGCCCAGGAATCAGCGTTCAACGGAAGCCCGTGCAGCAGAACATAATCGGGGGTATCCCGGTCACCGGAAATCCACGTCCGGCTACCCGCCACGGCCTCGAAACCGTAGGGGCGCAACCAGGGTGAACTCGCACCGAAACGTTCAGCGACCAGGTGATCAGCCCACTCCCGCAGTGCCTCCTCCGCACCGGGCATCTCCAATCCCGCAGCGGCTGCGACGGATTGGGCCGAAGCGGTCGGATAGGTATCGGTCGAGAGGAACGACAGCGTCTCCGGATCGGCGCCGGTGAGCCTGCGGGGCAGGCGGCGGAGCAGGCCGACGGGAACGCTGCGCCGCGGCGCCCGAACCCCCATGTGGTCGGCGACCGTGCGGATCAATGCGGGCAGTCGCGGCGTGTTGTCGTCGAGCACCCAATGGTGTTCGCCCGCAGGCGATTCGGGAAGTCTCGCGAGGAAGCGCACGAAGTAGTCGATCGTGACGATGGGCACGAACACATCGGGACCTCCGGGGATCGCGGGCAGCCGCCCCTCCCACAGATCGCGGACGAGACCGGCCAGCCCGAGATACTGCCCCGGCCCGATCACGGTGCTCGGATTGGCGATGGTCAGCGGCACGCCGCGTTCGCGGGCGAGGCGGCGCACCGCGAGATCCCCCTCGAATTTCGACGCCTCGTACGCCCCGAGCCCCGGGTAGTCGGGTTCGCCTTCCGGCGCGCTGACCCGGTATCCGCTCACGTGCACCAGCCGCCGCAGCCCGGGCAGGGTCGCGGCCCATTCCAGGACATTGATCGCCCCGATCACATTGGTGGCCCGCGCTTCTTCCACTCCGAGCCCGAAGGCGTACCGCGCGGCGGTGTTGTAGACATCGCGCGCCTGCGGCAAATCCGTGAGCGGTCGGGTGATGTCGGCGGTGACGACGGTCAATCCGGCGAGGTCGACGCCCCGGGCGGTGAGCCACGGGGTGAGGGTGTCGTTCCGGACGGCCGCGGCCACCGTCTGCCCGCGGCCGAGCAACTCGGCAACCAGCGATCGGCCGATGAATCCGGTTGCCCCGAAGACGATTGCGTCCACACTCACTCCTAATAGATCGGTCTACATATTTTTCAGGTAGAAAAGAAGGCCGACGATGACGCCGGCCCGGGATCAGCCCAACCAGACGGCGAGCTGCCTGCCCACCCGTTTCAGCGGTTCGCGGCTGCGATGCGCCCTGGCCAGCAGCAGCGCACCCTCGATCAACGCGAGAATCGTGGTCGCGAGGTCGTCGGCCCCGGGCTGCCCGGCCAATCGGGCGCGCACGGTGTCCTCCCACCCGGAGTAGACCTCCGAACACGCCTGCTGAATCGAATCATGGGAAGCGGCCGTCTCGAGTGCCACGGTGGCGACCGGGCAGCCCTTCCGCCACTCCGATTCCTCCAGCCGGTCGCCCAGCTGCCGCAGCACCCGCTGGATGAACTCGACGGTGGACACGTCGGAATCGGCCAGCGCCCCAAGGGAATCGCCGATGGCCGCCCCGGCCCTGCGCACGGACTCCCCCACCAGCTGGTCCTTGCCGCCGGGGAAGTGGAAGTACAGCGAACCCCGCGGGGCGCCGCTGTGCGCGATCACCTGATTGAGCCCGGTGCCGAAATACCCTGCGGCCTCGACCAATTCCTGCGTCGCGTCCAGCAACCGGTCCCGCGTCTCGGCGCCCTTCTGTCCCATGCGAGAAAAGTAGACCGATCTACATATTCCTGTCAATCCGAGGGTGGACGGCCGACGGCAATCGGAAGCCGACCTCGGCCCCGCCGCCGGGGCGCGCGGCCGCGAAGACCGATCCCGCGTGCGCGGTGACGATGTCGTGCACGATGGCCAGGCCCAGGCCCGAGCCCGGGGTGGAGCGGGTGCGGTCGGCGCGGTAGAAGCGGTCGAAGACGGAGCCCTGGTCGGCGGGGTCGATGCCGGGGCCGTGGTCGAGTACCGCCAATTCGGTTCCACGGATCCGGATTTCGACGGCGGTGTCGGCGGGGCTGAACTTGAGAGCGTTGTCGAGGAGGTTGTCGATGCAGCGGGACAGGGCTCGTGGGCGGGCGATGACGGCGACCGGATCCTCGGCGGAGATGGTGATGGTGCGGCCGGTGCGGCGACGGAAGCGTTCGGCACTGGCCTCGGCGAGTTCGGGGAGCTCGAGTTCCGCGGGCTGCTCGTCGGCGTGCTGGTCGGTTGCCAATTCGACGAGTTCGCCGACGAGAGCGTCGAGCGCCTTGGCCTCCTGCACCAGGGTGGTGAGCACCTGGGATTCATCCGCCGGTTCGAGTCGTCCCTTCGCGCGGTGCAGCAGTTCGGCGCTGCCGCGTACCGAGGTGAGCGGGGTGCGTAGCTCGTGTCCGGCGTCCTGGACCAGTCGATGCTGTTGTGCCCGCGACAGTCTCAGGGCCGCGAGCATGGCGTTGAAGTCGCGGGTCAGGTCGCCGACCTCGTCGCGGCCCGCCTCGGGGAGGACGGTGGAGAGGTCACGGGTGGTCGTGATCCGTTGTGTCGCATGGGCCAGCCGCCGCATGGGGCGCAGGATCCGGCCGATCGCCAGCCAGGCGGCCAGTGCGACCAACAGCACCGCGGCAGCCGTGATCGAGGCTGTGCGCCAGAGGAATTCACGGTCGACGCGCTCGACCTCGGCGTAGTTCTGGCCGACCATGACCGCGCCGCCGCCCGGCCGCGCCTTGGTCAGCACCCCGTAGGACACCGCGCCGACCGTCACCTCCGTCTCGGCGGAGCCGGTCCCGCCGCGCGCAACGGCAAGATCGGAGTCATTGACCGGCAAGGGATCTCGTCCCGGAGTCAGCGGCAGCACGGTGCCGTCCGGGAGCAGCAGCTGTTCGGTCATATCGACCCGCACCGGCAACTTCGACGCCGCCAAGGCCGTCCCACCCGACCCCGGCGAGCCCTCACCCAGCAAGGCGAGAACCGTATCGGCCCGATCCACCAACCCGCGATCCACCTGAGCCGCGACCAGCGGTGAAACGCTGCGGTACGCCGTCACCAGTGCGACCACGATCGCCACCACCGTCGCGCCGAACACCACCAGCGTGAGCCGGGTACGCATCACAGCGCCTTCACGGTGTAGCCGACATTGCGGACGGTCTGGATCAGCCGCGACCCGCCGCCCTCCTCGGTCTTGCGCCGCAGATACCCGATGTACACGTCCAGCGACCGCGACTCGGTCTCGAAGTCGAAGCCCCAGATGTGCTCGTAGATCTGGCTTCTGGTGAGCACCACCGGCGCGTTGCGCAGCAGCAGCTCCAGCACGTCGAACTCGGTGCGGGTCAGCTCCAGCTCCCGATCCCCGCGCCGTACCTCCCGCGTCGCCGGGTTCAGCGTCAGGTCGGCGACCGTCAGCACCGCGGGCTCGTCGGGCGCGCTGCGGCGCAGCAGTGCCCGCAGCCGGGCGAGCAGTTCCTCGGTGTCGAACGGCTTGGCCAGATAGTCGTCGGCCCCGGCGTCGAGCCCGGCCACCCGATCGCCGACCTGCCCGCGCGCGGTGAGCACCAGGATCGGCAATCGGTCGCCGCGCCGCCGCAGCGTCCGGCACAGCGACAGCCCGTCCAGCCGCGGCATCACCACATCCACCACCGCCAGGTCCGGGCGGTCGGTCTCGAGCAGATCGAGCGCCTCCCGCCCGTCACCGGCCAGGCTGACCAGGTATCCCTCGAACCGCAGCAACTGTTCCAGGGTGCTGCGCACATTCGGATCGTCCTCGACCACGAGCACTTTCGCTGATGTCACGGGGCCAGTCTGGTCGGTGGCGGGCATATTCACAGCAATCCACCCGTCAGTTCGTGACCGGCGCCACGGCGATCGGCGGCACCGACGCGACGCACTCCGCGCCCTGCACGGTGCCGGTGCGCACGAACCCCGCGATCAGGCCGACCACGCACCCGCTCGGCTCGAGGTCCGGCACGTGCCCGGTGTTCGGCACCGAGATGAACGTCGACCGGGGGAATTTCGCCGCCGCCAGCTTGCCGTTGGCGTCGGGGGTGATGGCGTCCAGATCACCGGAGAGCACCAGCACCGGGACATCGGGCATGGGAGTGCGAACATCGGCGGGCCGCTGGTGGCCCGGGATACCGGGCCAGCGCAGGCAGGCGTCGCCGCCGTCGCGCTGACCGCCCGCGAAGCCCTCGGCGCTGAACGCCCCGAACTGTCCGGCCGCCCGGGTCAACGCGGCCCGGTATTGCTGCTCACGCTCCGGGACACTGGCCTCCCGCGACCAGAGCGGCTGATAGTCGTTGCAGGCCACCGTGATGTAGAGCCCGATGTTCTCGTACCCGGGTTCGATCGTGGTCAGCTTCACGAACTCGATCAGCCCGCTGTCGTCGCCCCGCACGGCCGAATGCAATGCGGCGGGCAGCATGCCGAGCGGGGTCATCGCGGTCGGATCCGCGCCCACATTGCTGGTGGCAGCCTCGAACACCAGGCTCGCCAGCTTGGCCTCGTCCAGCACCACGCGCCCCTTGGCCTGCACGGTGATCGGCCGCTCCCGCAATCGCGCGGCCACGGTCCTCAGATCCTCCACCGCGCGGTTGCCGTCGCACACCCCGCTGCGCTCGCAGATGCGTTGCAGGGCAAGCGAAACCGCTTCGGCATTGGGCCGCTGCAACGGATCGTGGTCGTGCGGGTACGCGCCCGACAGAATCATGGCACTCACATGCTCGGGATGCCGCTGCGCGTAGATGGGCAGCAGATAGGTGCCATACGAGATGCCGTAGGGAATCACCTTGTCGATCCCCAATCGCGCACGTACCGCGTCGAAGTCGTCGACGGTAGCCGCCGAGGTGTATCCGGCAGCCTTGTCCCCCAACCGATCCGCGCACCGGCCCACGGCCTCCCGCTGTTGCTCGCGGGTGCCCAGCTGGAATTCGTCCTCTCCCACACCGCAATCGAGCGCATCCGACACCCCGGTGCCGCGCGGATCGATGAGCAGCACATCGTGGTCGCTCAGCATTTCGGCCGAGAGCTTCACCGCCTCGGCGGCATGCGCGATCATCGGTACCCCGGGCCCACCCGGATTGGGCAGGATCGCGCCCTTTGCGGCGCCGTTGCCACTATGCCTGATCAGCGCGTACCCCACATTCACGGTGCCGAGTCCGGGATTGCCTTCGACCAATGGCCGTTCCACGGTGCCGCAATCCACCGCGTAACCCTCCACCGTCGGACACCACGACGGCGCCGCACTCGAATTCTTCTCTCCCGCATCGCATCCCGTGACCAGTCCGGCCGCAATGGCCGCGACCGCCGCGAAACTCGCCCATGACCGTATTCCGGCGCGCATCCCGTCGCTCCCTCACCCGTTCCCGCCCGGCGCTTCCGAGCGGCTCACAGGCATCCTGCGCACCGAGAATCAAACGTTGTTCAAACGAATGACAAAGGCGTGTAAGAATCCGCCGCACACCGAATCCCGCACGCACGCCGATGCACCGGCCGCCGCGAATGCGGCCGGTGCACGGGATTGGATCTACTTACCGGCTAGTGGCGCTTCTCCGGCTTGTGCTTGTGCTCCTCCTTTTCCGGCGGCAGCAGCGAACCGTAGACATGCGTTCCGGCCCGCTTCTGCGCGGTGCGCCCGTAGGTCAGCCCCAGCGCCGACGGGTTCATATTGAACAAATACGGCTCCCGCATCCAGTCACTCGGCGAGTACACCGCCTGTAGCATTTCGATGGCGTGCCCGGGCGCGAGCCCCTGCTTGCCCACCACCACGTAGCAGGCCGATCCGGCCTGATCGGTATAGCCGCGGAACTTCTTCCACTGGTCCATGTTCGCGCCGATGCTCAATAGCCAGCGCTGGAATTCCGGTGACGGATAGTTCTGCAGATCGACCCCGAAACCGCTGACCGCGGCGATGTACCCGCGCTGGGTGACGGCGTCGATATCGGCCATCATCGCCTTGTAGATGTCGGGATTCGGCTTCAGCGTGTGCCCGACATAGGTCTGGTAGTAGGTGTGGACCATGAACGGCACGTAGTTGTCGTCGTACAGCGCCAGCTGGTATCCGCCCACCGGCGCGGCCACCCCGGGCTTGACCACATGCGGGGGCGGCGGCTCCACCGCCGGATGCGAGATCGCCACATTGCCATTGGTGATGATGCCGAAATTGGTCGACACATTGCCGGGCCCGGGGGCGGTGCCGGGCGTGTACGCGGTGTCGGCCATGACCAGGATCGCGCCATTGACGTAGGCCTCCAGCGCATTCCCCACCGCCTTGGCCTGGTTGCCGGAGAACAGCACGCTCAGCGGACGCAGGATGAACCGCATGACGCCCGGATAGGACATGATCGAATCGGTCCACTGGCTGAACATCACGTTGTGGTTGTCGCCGTAGGACGGATTCAGGTGATCCATCGCGAACTTCGGATCACCGCCGGCCGTCATCACCCGCACCACGCGGCTGTTCGACCAGTTCTTCCCGAGCGTCTCCCACTGCGTATGGGATTCGGCCTTGCTCGAGGTGAACACGGCCTTGTACTCGAGTTCGATGTTGGCGCTGATCTGCTGCTGGTTGCTGGAGTAGCTGGTCTGCACCGCCTCGTAGTAGTCGAGGCTGCCGCCCACCACGACGTGGGTGACCACATGGGTTCCCCACTTACGGAACACCGCGAAGAATTGTTCTTGATTCTCCGGCGTAAAGGTACTCGGCAGATTCTTCACATCGGGATCGTCGCGGAACTCCGGAGTCAGCCAGGACTGCGAGGCATTTTCGACGGCGAGTTCCCATGCGGTGTACTCGGCTTCGAATCCACCGTAATAGTATGACTGGTCGGTATTTACAGTCTTCTGGTACGCCAGATCGAACTGTCCGCTGAAGCCGCCGTACGAGGCCTTGACACCGGCCTTCTGCGAGAAATGCGATTGGAACTGCTCAACCGTGTTGTATACGTAGGATGTTCCCGTGGTGTGGGTCCACTCGATCGGCCGGGCGTTCTCCGGCACTTCATAGGTGGTCCCGGTGGGTTTGAATTCCCAGGTCTTGCTAGCCGGACCAAGATTGACTATCTGCCACGTGAGCGACTTCGCGTCATAGGTGCCCAGAATATTGAATCCGCGCCCGATAGCGGAGGCGCCGGGTATCAACGACATGGTGTGATCCTTCCGTTGTCGTCCCCACGGCAATGGTAGGGTTTACCCGGTCGAAACACGGTGAACTCCAAAGGAATTAAAAAACATACCATTGGTCGCACAATTGCAATCCCCTCGTACGCCGAGAAAGGCGCGCGGGGCTTCAGCCTGCGTAAATCACCTCGAACCCAGGGCGGGCGCAACCCATCTCGAGAGATAGCTGCGAATCTCGTTGCCGCGCCGCGGCGGTCGCCCCGGATCGATGACGAACGATTGCACGATCCGCAACATGTGTTCCACGAGTTCGTCGAGATCATTATCGGAGAATCCGGCCGCCGCCCAATCCACCGAGTAGCGCTCCAGCAGCGACCGCCCGAAAGACCGTGCGGTATCGGAAGTTACGCCCGCCGAGAACGCGCTGGCCCGGCCCGGGCGCAACAACAACCCGAGATACTTCTCCTCCGGCAGCCGCTCGAGCGTGTAGGCGATGCCCTCCACCACCGCGGTCGCCGGATCGCTGATATCCCCGACCCGCTCGGCCAGCACATCCAGGAAGTGTTCGGTCTGCGCGATCGCGGTCGCCGTCAGAAGCGCTTCGGCACTGGGGAAATAGCGGTACACCGTCTGCCGGGTGACGCCGAGATCGCGGGCCACCTCGGCAATGCTGAACTCCTCGCCCGAACGGTCGATGGCCCGCCGCGCCGCGGCCACGATGCGTTCGACGGCCTCCGCGTCGTCGGCGGGTGCCGCCCCGGACCATCCATGCGTGCGCACCGGATCGCTGTCCTTTCGCTCACGATCAGTCGTGCCGAGGTTACCGCCGAGGCTTGACCATACACATGGCAGTGACTGTATGGTCGAGACGGCGAAAGGAAACCCATGACGACCATCCCGCCCCGGCCCGCCCAACTCGACTCCCCCGTCCTGCCCAAGATCTTCAAACACGTTGGTAAGGCACAGGTCTGGCTCTACCGCCGCACCGGCGGCCGGATCGGCGGCAAGTGGCGCATCGGGGCGGGCTTCCGCAAGCCGGTGCCGACGCTGCTGCTCGAGCACCGCGGCCGCAAGAGCGGGACCGTCTACACCGTGCCGCTGCTGTACATCACCGACGGCCCCGACACCGTGGTGGTCGCTTCGCAGGGCGGGCTGCCCAAGCATCCGCAGTGGTATCGCAATCTGGTCGCGCACCCGGACACCCACGTTCAGGTGGGGCCGCGGCGGTTCGCGGTGCATGCCGTCACGGCCGATGCCGAGCAGCGCGCGCGGTTGTGGCCGCTACTGGTGCAGGCCTACGCCGACTTCGAGACCTACCAGGCCTGGGCCGAGCGCGAGATCCCGGTCGTGATCCTGCGCCCCGCGGCCTGAGTTCCAGATCGGCAGAGCCCCAGCTCAGACCGGTATGCCCACTGTGCCCACGATGTGGCCCGCGTAGGGCGTGTTCTCCAGCAGCCCGACCTGTACCCGGAACCGCCGCAGCGCGCCCGTGTTCCGATCCCGCAACCGCAATGTCCGGACCGGCGGCGCGAATCCCACGCCGCCCTCGTTCCAGAAGGCGCGAAACTCGGGGAATTCGGCGAGCTCGCGCATTATCTCGGCATATCCGCTCAGATCGGCCGCCGCGCCGACGGTGCCGCGCAGCCAGCCGATCGATTGCCGGACCTCGGATTCCCAATCGGCCAATACCTTTCGGGCGATCGGGTCCGCGAACATCCAGCGAAAGAGATTCCCGTTCTCGCGCAGCCCCGAAAAGGCGGCGGCCCACTCCTCGTTCCCGGCCAGCACATTTCCCCGGGTGTCGTACAGCGCGGCCAGCTTCGGGGAATGCAGGTCCAGGGCGCGCAGGGCGTCCTCGCTCAACGAGTTCTTCAACTCCTCGACCGTCGGATATTCCGTGGTCCCGAGCCCGGCCAGATCGTGGAGATAGCGGAGTTCGCTGGCCGACACCGGATTCCAGCGTTCCAGACAGCGCACCAGCGCCTCCACCACGGACCGGGTCGGTTTCGCCTTACCGCCCTGTTCCAGCTGTGCGACATAGCTGGCGCTCACCCCGGCGCCGAAGGCCAGCCGCTCCCGGGAGGCCCCGCGTTCCTCGCGTAGCTTCCGCAGCACGTCACCGAAGGTGGGAAGCGGTATCCGCGACCGGCTTCCGGTGTTGTTCATTCGGCCCGTCACAGCAGCCGACTCCCTTCCCGACACCCCGCCGATTCGCGGACTCATCGTCCGGAATTTCCCGTGCGGGGCGACTCCCGAGCCGCAATGCTTCCACAGATGCCGGTCCGAGTCACCCGGCCGACAACTGATAGCGAATTCGAATCCGCAAACGGTCGGCACAACGCGATGAGCGGCGCACCGCGACAGCCATTCGACATAAGTGCGTCCGGTCTCGGAATTCACCGGATTACGCGGCGCTCGAAGTTCCTTCGCTCCCTCGCGAATCCGGTTTGTCCGGCTCTCGGCGTTTCTCTGTCAAGTCGCCGCCGGACCAACCAGTTCCTTTGGTATGTTCGCCTCGACGTGCCGCCCTCCGATCAGGCAAACCCGCCGTTATGCACCGATGACAGCACCGAGGACGCGCACGGGAACCAACCCCCGCGTTATGGGGAGAAGTCGACCGAACGATCCGAACAAGGGGTGCGAACCTTGTCCTTTCGAACAGTGCGATCCTTCAAAACAACAGCGCGATCCCGCAAAGTAGCGGGCGGCGCGCTCGCGGCGGTGCTGGCGGCCGCGGCCGGAATCCTCACGGCCACCGGCGCACCCGGCGCCCAGGCGGCCCCCGCCGATTGCCCCGGCCTCAATGTCATCGCGGTGCCCGGCACCTGGGAGACCTCCAAGGACGCCCCGAAGCAGGGCATGCTCGCCCAGGTCACCCGCGGACTGCCCGGCACCGTCCGCACCGACTACGTCAGCTATCCGGCCACCGCCTTCCCCTGGGACGGCGAGGTCTACGGCCACTCCAAGCGCGAGGCGGTGAACGCGGCCCGCGCCATGATCGCCGGCACCGCCGCCCGCTGCGCCGCAACACGTTTCGCCCTCATCGGCTACAGCCAGGGCGCCGACGCAGCGGGTGATCTCGCCTCCGAGATCGGCACCGGGCTCGGCGTCATCCCGCCCGACCGGGTGGCCGCGGTGGGCCTGGTGTCCGATCCGCGCCGCTCCCCCACCGACGCCATCGTCGGTCCCCACGTTCCCGGCACCGGCGCGGGCGGCGCGCGGGCGGGCGGCTTCGGCTGGCTCAGCCCGAAGGTCCGCACCTTCTGCGCCGCGGGCGACCTGTACTGCTCGGTCCCCACCGACGATCTGGCCGGGCGCTCGGCGGGTCTGCTCACCCAGCTCACCGCCGAGGATCCGCTGCAGATCCCGAGCTACCTGCTGACCCTGCAGTCCATCCTCGCCGAGGCGCTGATGCCCGGCTGGTCGGCAATCATGTCCGCCCCCTCCGACAACCCCACCCACGAACAGTGGCTGCGCCAGGTCCAGCAGTTCCTGGCGTCGGGCGTGCACCAGTCCTACCCGCGCTACGTGGTCGACGGCAATGGCACCACGGCCACCGCCTGGCTGCGCAACTGGCTGTCGGACACCGCCAACGAAAACCCCTGACGCCTAAGCCGATCGGGTCAGCGCCTCGTACAACCAATAGTGGGCGGCACCGGTCGTCACGGTGCCGGTGATCTCCGCGGTCAAGTTCCAGTAGCGCTGGACGCGCTCATCGGAATCGGTCGCGCCGGACAGCAGCCGCCGGCGCAGACCGGCCGTATCGCGCACCCCGCGCGCCCGCGCGTGCGCCGCGACGAACCGGTCCAGTTCGGCTCCCGGTCGCGGTGGTTCATGTGCCGCGAGCAGCCCGCCGACGGCTTCGCACGCCTCGGCGACGCCGGTGAGCAGCGCCCGCGGATGCCGGACCCCGGCCGGGTCCGACCGCCACAGCAGCCGGGACATGACGGCGGACAGTCCCGGCTCGCTGAGCATCCCGACCAGTTCGCCATAGGCGAGCAGCCGACGCGGATCCGGCTCCGCGGTCGGCGCGGGCGCGTTCATCTCGAGGAACGCGTCGAACAGCTCGGCGGGCAACGGTTCCAGAATCCGCGACCAGAACGCCGTCACCTCCCGGTGCGCGCGCCCCGGATCGGTGACCGCCCGCAGCACTTCACACCGGCGGGTCAGCTCACCCAGCTCGGCCTCCACCGCCCGCCGCTCGGCCGCCGCCGCCTCGGCCACACTGCGTGTCCCGCCCAGCACCTCCGCGATCGCGCCGAGCCCCAAACCCAGCCCGCGCAGCCTGCGCACCAATGCGAGCCGGTCCGCCGCGGCCACGGGATCGAACGCCCGATGCCCGCCCGAACTCCGTTCCGACTCCAGAACCCCTTCATCGCAATAGAACCGGATCGTCCGCACCGGCACGCCCGTGCGCCGCGACAACTCGCCGATACCGATCCACCCGCGAGGGCGTATGCCATGGGTCACATTCACTAGAACCTCCACCCGGCTGGAATTCCTACGGTACTGGGACCACCAACCCGGGAGACCCTCATGACCACCACCGAATCGATGACCCCCGAGCGCATCTGGCACGCCGTCGCCACCGAACGCACCACCCTGCACGCCCTGCTGACCACCCTGTCCGAGGCCCAGTGGAACCACGAATCACTGTGCGACAGTTGGCGAATCCGCGACGTAGTCGCCCACATCATCCTCTCCGCCGACCCGACCTTCTCCGCCCTACTACTCGGCCTGATCCGCGCCCGCGGCAACCTCCACGCCATGATCCGCGACACCGCAATCCGCCACGCACGCCAATCCACCACCCCAGACCTCCTGTCCCAACTCCACGCCACCATCAACCACCGCACGACCCCACCCGGCACCACCCCGGCCGACCGCCTCATGGACCTCCTGGTCCACGGCCAGGACATCGCGATCCCCCTCGGCCTCTCCCGCGAAATCCCCACCGCCGCAGCCCGAGTCGCCCTCGACCGCATCCGTCACGCCCGCACCTTCGGCATTCGCAAAACCCTGGCCACCCATCGCCTCATCGCCACCGACACCAACTGGTCCGCAGGCACCGGCCAACCGCTAGAGGCCCCCATCGCCACCCTCCTCCTGTTCGCCACCGGCCGCGAACAAGCCCGATAAGCAATGAGTTTTCCGTTGGTTGGCCGTTAGTCGGGGCTCGCATTCTCGGTGCACACGATCAGCACCACACGAAGGAATGCACACCGATGATCGCCACTCACGTCCGTACCGCCGCCCGCGCCGCGCTCGCAGCGGCCGTCGTCGGTACCGCAAGTCTCGGATTTCTGGGGAGCATGGGGGTCGCCAATGCGGGCGGCGACTATGGGCCCGATACCTGTCAGGAGGGGTATGTCTGGCGGGAAGCCAATGCGGCCGATCATGTCTGCGTGAAGCCCGCCACGCGTGATCAGGCTCGCGCCGATAACGCGGCTGCCGGGTCGCGGCGGGCCGGGGGCGGCGCTTACGGACCCAATACCTGCGTCAACGGGTTCGTCTGGCGCGAGGCCTATGACGGCGACGTGGTGTGCGTGACCACCGCGGTCCGGCAGCAGGCCAAGGACGACAATGCCGCAGCGGCGTCGCGTAAGGCGTCGCTGAACATCTGGCTGACCACCTACGTCTCCGGCAACAAGTGCACCGGCGATGTCTGCACGGTCGTCTCCGACTCGGGCAGCCAGTACAAGATCAACGGTGACCACTTCAACAACGGCACCATCACCCTGATCGTCAACAGCAACAACGGAACTCGGCTGGCCACCTACACCGTGACCGCGGGCGCCCACAACGGCTACGCCGGGGCCTCCTTCGGCTACGAGACCAATATGTGGGACCCCACCAGCGGCTTCGGCTCCTCCTGCAAGAAGGTCAACGACGCTTACATCCAGGCCTACGACCCCAACTCGCAGCGCTGGTCGGAGAAGCTGCCGTTCGTCCACAACTGCACCCGGTAATCACCGCCGTCACGGCCGCGCTTCGAGGGCGTTTGTCCCTGTAGCGCGGCCGTTGCGCGTTGTTAGCGTCGGATTCGTCAGTCATTCCGTGGCGCAGTTCGTGATCCGAGGAGAGTCGCAAATGTCCGAGACCACCAAGACGCTGAATCCGAATCAGCAGGTGGCGTTCGCGATGATCAATATCGTCACCTTCATGACCGGGTTGATCGTGCTGGCCGTGCTCGATCCGCGCGATCAGCGGTTCCTGCTGACCGCGCTCGCGGTCGCCGCGATCCTGGTGGTGGTGAACCTGACGAAGTGCCGCCTCAAGAGCACCCAGACCGACCACCTGCGCTACCCGGCGGGCAAGCTCGCCGACCAGTAGTCTCGAAATTTCCGGAACAAGTTCATTTCAAAACCGTCCGGTCACTCCCCGTCTCGGGGTAACTTCCTGCCCGTGTCCGTCCTCGGACCGGAAGGAAAGACAGACAGTGAGCATTGGGCAAATCGTGCTGCCGGCGGTCGGAGCGGTAGTGCTGGTCGCGGGACTCGTCCTGCGATCGCGATCGCAGGCCAAACCCGGCACCATCGTCGCCATCGCGGGCGTGCTGATCCTCGCGCTCGGGCTACTGGCCAGCATCAGCCGGACGAGCACCTCCGAGGCCACCCACCACGATCCCGAGCTGGCCGTCGGCAATTGCGTCACCGCCAAGGACTATCGCGCGGCCCAGATCGGCAAGATCCCGCCCGCCTCCTGCGCCGACCATGCCGCCGTCTACGAACTGGCCGCCTCGGTCACCAACGGCGCCACCTGTCCGGACGGAAAGCTCAAGGACGCCGCCTATTTCGTGCTGACCGACGGCAAGCATTCGCTCTGCTTCGCCCCCAATGTCCAGGTGGGCGACTGCTACAGCATGCAGGCCGACGTCAACCAGATCACCCCGGTCGACTGCGCCGCCAAGACCGACAACGGCGTCACGGTCCAGATCGGCGGCCGCTTCGACGGCACCACCGATACCAGCAAATGCGCGATGCCCGCGGGCGCGACGGTCACCCCGCAACCCGCCCGCGTGGTGTGCTGGCAGCCGGTCACCCCGAGCTAGCGCGGTGACAACCCTCAGCTAGCGCGAAGGGCCCGGGCAGCAACACTGCCCGGGCCCGATTCGCTTGTGCCGCTGGACTATCCGACCGCGACGAGCGCGTCCTCGCCCAGCTGCGGGTAGGTCGGGTATTCGATGCCCGAGATGTACTGCACGGTCCGCACCACCTGGCACGAGTAACCGAATTCGTTGTCGTACCACAGGTACAGGATCGCGGTGTCACCATCGACGATGGTGGCGTTGGCATCCACGATCGACGCCGCCCGCGAGCCGATGAAATCGCTGGACACCACATCGGTGGCGGCCGTGAAATCCAGATTGCGGCTCAGCGGACCCGACAGCGACACCCCGCGCAGGTACTCGAGCACCTCGTCCTTGGTGGTCTCGCGGCGCAGCTGCAAATTCAGGATCGCGACCGAGACATCCGGTGTGGGAACGCGAATCGAGCTGCCGGTGATCTTGGCGGCGAAGTCCGGCATGGCCTTCTTCACCGCGGACTGCGCGCCGGTCTCGGTGAGCACCAGGTTGAACGGCGCGGACCGGCCGCGGCGATCGGACTTGTGGTAGTTGTCCAGCAGGTTCTGGTCATTGGTGAACGAGTGCACCGTCTCCACGTGCCCACGCACGATGCCGAACTCGTCCTCCATGGCCTTGAGCGGCGGCACGATCGCATTGGTGGTGCAGGAGGCGCAGGAGTAGATCTGCTGGGTCAGATCCAGCTCGCGGTGGTTGACGCCGTGCACGATGTTCGGCACATCGCCCTTGCCCGGCGCGGTCAGCACGACCTTCGCGATGCCGGGGCGCAGGTGCTTCTCGAGGCCCTCACGGTCGCGCCACTTGCCGGTGTTGTCGATCAGGATGGCGTCGTTGACGCCGTACTCGGTGTAGTCGATCGCCGCCGGGGAGTCGCTGTAGATGAACTTGATCACGTTGCCGTTGGCGATGATCGTGGAGTTCTCGGCGTCGACCTTGATGGTGCCGTTGAACTTCCCGTGCACCGAATCGCGCCGCAGCAGCGAGGCACGCTTGACCAGGTCCTCCTCGCCGCCCTTGCGCACCACGACCGCGCGCAGGTTCAGGCCGTTGCCCGAGCCCACCTTCTCGATGAGCAGCCGGGCCACCAGGCGGCCGATGCGGCCGAAGCCGTAGAGCACGACATCGCGCGGTCCCTGCGGCTGTGCCTTGTTGCCGTCGATGATGTCGGCCAGCACGTCGGCGGTGAACTCCGGCACTGACAGTCCGCGCGTATCGGCGCGGTAGGCCATGACCAGGCGGCCCAGATCGATCTTGCTCGGGCCCAGGTCCAGGGCGCTGAGCACCTCGAGGAACGGGAAGGTCTCGTCGATCGAGAGCTCCTCGCCCTCGATCTGCCGCGCGAACCGGTGGGTCCGCAGGATGCTGATCACCGACTTGTTCACCAGCGAACGGCTGTGCAGCAGGATCGTCACCCCCTTGTCCCGGTACAGCTTCCCGATGATCGGGATCATCGCCTCCGCCGCGGCCTCGTGGGCGTTCCAGCGGTCAAGATGTTCGGTAGTCAACACACGTCCTCGGGGTTTCCTCGATCTCTACGTGGAACGATGCTATCCAGCGGCTCGGTATCACAATCTCCGGCTACCCGCATGTGAGATCCAGGTCGCGTCGAGGGTGGGGGCTCAGCCGAGCGCCGGGTTGCGCCACATGGCCCACATGGTGGGGTGCGCCCCAAGCGGCAGCTGGAATTCCCCGGTCACCTTGAAGCCGAATCGCTCGTAGTACGCGACGTTCTCCTGCTTCGTGCACACCAAATACTGACCCCGGTCGGGCGCGGTCTCGGCGCGGTCGGCGAGCAGCGCGGCCGCGTAGCCCTGACCGCGATGGGTCGGCGCGGTGCCGAGATTGGCGAGGTACCAGTGCTCCGGCTCGCGGGGGTGCCGCTCGTCGAGGGCCCGGCGGATCGCGATGGCCGCGGCGGTGCGCGTGCGCAGCGCGGGCAGCAGGTCGGACAGCGCGCGCAGGGTACGGGTGATCGGCTGATCCCAGGCGCCCGGCGGATCCCACACGGCGACAGCGCAAATGCGATCCTCGCGATCGGTGGCGAGCTGCACACCGCCGGCGGGCAGGTGGAAATGCCGCAGCGAGGCCGCGAAATAGCCTGGCAGCGCGGCCTTTCGGCGCACCGGATCGGGCCAGATGGTGGACATGAGCGGATCGTCGGCGAAGGCCTGCGCGAGCACCGTGGCACAGGAGTTCAGGTCGGCGGGGGTGGCGACGCGGGTAGTGTGCACGGCGATCATCTTTCCTCAGGGCGGCGAGCGGGGCACCGGTGACGAAGCAGGGTTGGACACTGGTCGAGACGCTCGGGCCCGACCGGCTCAGTGTCATCGCGCGCGACGGCGAACCGCGGGCGCGAACATCGTTCGAGCGCACCGTGACCGAGCTCGTCGGCGCGGGCAAGGCGCCAGGCGCCGATGCCGCGCGGTGGCTGCGGACGGTGATCGAGGAACTGCGCGTGCGGCCGGGCCCGCGCACCGCGTCGATGATGCTGCGTTCCGGCCGCGAAATCCACGCGCGCCTGCTGCCGGTGGTCGGCCCGGATGCCTCGCTGCACGGAATTCACCTGTGGCTGAGCACGATTGAATCGACCCCGTCGACTCCCCCATTGTCCGCGTTCGGATTCGAATGGGATGCCCAGCGCCGCATCGCCGACATCCCGCCCGCGCTGGCCGCCGGGACTCCGCGCACGCGACTCACGGCCCCCGAAGTCTTCCGGTTCCTCGAACCGGTCGATGCCCTGTCGCTGTTCGAAGCCCTGCTCTCGCAACGGCCGGACGCGGACTGGGACGGCGCGGTCACCATGGCCGCCAACGGCTCTCGACTCCCGGCCCAGCTGGTGATGACCTCCGGAGCCACCGCCGCGGACGCCCACCTATGGCGTGGCATCCTGTTCGAAACCCCTGCGGCGGAAGGGGTTCGCACCGACAGCTTGGAAGCCGCCGCCTTGGCCGCGATTCCGCGCATGACCTCGGTACACATGGCGATGCTCGATGTCGCGAAGATGCGGCTATTGCGCTGGATCACCGATCCGATGACCGACGTCCAGTGGAAGGGCCAGGTCGACCAGCGCGACACACCGCATCCCGAGGATGTCCGGCGCATCTTCGAAGCGGCGGAGGGCATCTTCACCGGGCGCACCGAGGTCGTCTCCGTCCCGGGAATTCGCCTGCGGCGCAAGGGCGGTGGCTGGGTGGTCGTGGCTTGCACCGGATCGCTCATGCGGACGCCCGCGGGTTCGCCGCAGCTGCTGCTCGCGCAGTTCCACGTCACCGGATACTCCGATGAGCCGGATCCGGTGCCGCCGTCGGACGCCGGTCATCCCGGGCTGGATGATCCGGAATATCCGCGCTATCCGTTGAAATGAATCCGGCCCGGCCCGCTGGTTGAAACCGGCCAGCCTCTTGGTGAAACCGTCCCGCACGGCCATCACCACGCTGCTAGGCTGTGGGCCATCTTCCCCGGTACCGGTCCTCGACCGGATGCCGGACGCACTCAGACCGTCGGCGCGGGAATGAGTTCCCGCCGCATGCGCATCCCCGGGTATCGCTGATCGTCGTTCCGCTCCGCCCCTGCCGCACGCGCGCCGGGCCTGGTGAGATGCGCGCACGACGAAGGGGGTTGTGCGCGCATCTCAGCGGGTCCGGCCGCTAGCGGGCGGAGAGGCTGCTGAGGATCTCGCCCAGTGCACCGCCCGCGTAACCGCTGCCGAAGGCACCGCCCATCACGAGCGCGGCACTGCCCACGTCCACCGACCCGGCGCCCACGGCATTGCCCAGGTCCGCGGCCGAGCCCGGCGAGATGTCCACGTCCTGCAGGGGAATCCCCTGCGCCGCAGCCGTTCCGCCGCCGGCGCCGAGCACGGCGAAGGCCGCGATACCCACGAATATGGTTCGTTTCATCAAGATGTCCTCTAATCGATCCGGCGAGGCGGGTGGAGTTTCGCCCACCCCGCGCGCCAGAGCATATGAAATATGAGCAAGTCAGATAGCGGTTTTGGACCGTTTGTTTCCCGAAATGCCGAGGTCGGGCGGTGCTCGAAGGTTGCCCGGCGACTGCTCATAGCCGCCCGGGCATCCTGCGAAGCCGGTCACAAACCTGTTGTGGCGCACGAGCCGCCGACGATGGGGTGGTGAATGCATGCTCGAGCTCGGAGAGGCGGACAGACATGGCAGGACGGCATCGCGCGGAGAACAAGCGCGGCAGGTTGCTGCGCGGACTTCCGGTGGCCGTGGTGGTCCCGGCCGCGGTCGGCATCGCGGGGACCGGAACGGCGACCGCGCAGCCCGCGACCGCCTCGATCGCGGTTCCCAGTGCAGAACTGACCGCGCAGCCCGCCGACTTCGCCCAGCCCTTCACGCAGTCCGCGGCACCGATCGCCTTCGCCCCGGCCGCGGCCACTGCCACCCCGGTCGTCGATCCCGTCGAACCCATTGCTCCGCAGCCCATCCCGGCCGCGGCTCCGGTCGCCACGGCCGCGCCCATCGCGAGCCCGATGGAGAACGGCACCTACATCGGCCAGACGGCGGGCCAGATCATCGGCGGTGTGTCCGGAGCCGTGCTGGTCGGCGGACTCGGCTCGGCCGTGGGCCCCGTCGGCACGATCGCCGGTGCCGTCGTCGGCGGTGTGGCGGGCACGTTCATCGGCTATTACGCCGGGTCGTTCATCGGCTCCTGGGTGGGCGCGCAAGCGCCCCAACTCATTCCGAACGTCCTGCCCTGAGTTCGGCGGCGTCGCCCGATCTCGGCGCGTTCACGGTCCTGGACGTGAGTGCGATACTGCCCATGAATCCCGCGCCCGGTGCGGCGCGCGGGATCGGAGCAGGACGGAATCGGGCATGAGCACCTCGAAACTGGCGGAGACGACCGGCGGGCAGAACCCTGAGCTGGCCTTCGAAGGCGTCGCCGGGATGGCGGAAAAGGTTGCGGAGCAGGCGATTTCCGCGCGAGAGTTGACCGCCTACTGCCTGGATCGCATCGATCGGTTGGATCCGGTGCTGGGCGCGTTCGTGGCGGTGCTGCGCGAGGAAGCGCTGGCCGAGGCGGCGGCGCTCGACGAGCGGCAGGCGCGGGGCGAGGAGCTGGGTCCGCTGCACGGCGTGCCGATCGCCATCAAGGACGAGAACCATGTCCGGGGCGTGGTGACCGGTTACGGGACAGGCGCTTTCGATCGGGTCGCCGAGTCCGACAGTGCCGTGGTCGCGCGGCTGCGGGCGGCCGGGGCGGTCATTATCGGCAAGACCGCCATGCCGGAGTTCGGGATCTACCCGTTCACCGAGTCGATCACCCACGGGCATACGCGGAATCCTTGGGATCCGGACAAATCCACCGCTGGATCGTCGGGCGGCACCGCGGCGGCGGTGGCATCGGGCATGGTGCCCGCCGGAATCGGCGGCGACGGCGGCGGTTCGATCCGGCTGCCCTCGGCGTGGTGCGGATTGTTCGGGCTCAAGCCCCAGCGTGGACGGGTGAGCACCGCGCCCAATGCCGACCTGTGGCGGGCGCTGGGCACGCTCGGGCCGCTGACCCGATCGGTGCGTGACAGCGCCCTCATCTACGACGTCATCTCCGGTGCGACACCGGGTGTGGATCGGTTCTCCGCCGAGCCGTGGCCGATCACCCTGTCCGAGGCCGCTGTTCGCGAACCCGGGCGACTACGCATCGCATTGTCGCTGGCCGCACCAGCTTTCACCACGTCGGTGGACGCGGCCACCGCGAGCGCCGTCCGCCGCATGGCCGATCTGCTCGCCGATCTCGGGCACGAGGTGATCGAACAGGATCCGCCCTATGTCGACCTCTCGGCGGCGTTCGCACCGCAGATGGCCGGGGGCGTCGCGGAGGAGGCGGCGCGCGCCGATCACCGCGAAAGATTGGACCGGCGTACGGCGATCGTGGCCGCACTCGGCCGACCGGCGGACAACCGGGTGATCGGCCCTGCGGCCGAGGCACTCGGCGCACGGCTGTCAGCGAAGATTCTCAGTATCTTCGACACCGTCGATGTCGTTCTGTGTCCGGCGGTGCCGAGCACGGCGTGGCCGCTGGGTCAGCTCGATGATGTCGGCTTCTTCAAAGCGTCGGCCCGCGGTCTGCGGGCCGCCGGCTACACCATCGTGTGGAATGTGTGCGGCAACCCGGCCGCGGCGGTGCCCGCCGGATTCGATATCACCGGAATGCCTTACAGCGTTCAGCTCGTGGGTCGGCCTCACGACGAGCCGGCCCTCGTCACCCTCGCGGCACAGATCGAAGCGGCACAGCCGTGGGCGCACGCGCGCCCACGGCTGTCGTGATTCAGCGCGTGACGATGGTGGCCGAACCGTGGCCGAACAGGCCCTGATTCACCGCGATGCCCGCGCGGGCGTTCTCCACCTGACGGCCGTCGGCCTGACCGCGCAGCTGCCAGGTGAGCTCGCAGATCTGGGCGATGGCCTGCGCCGGGATGGCCTCGCCGAAGCAGGCCAGGCCGCCGCTGGGGTTGACCGGGATGCGGCCGCCCAATGTGGTTGCGCCACTGCGCAACAGCTGCTCCGCGCCGCCGACCTCGCAGAGGCCGATGTCCTCGTACCAATCCAGTTCGAGGGCGGTGGACAGGTCGTAGACCTCCGCCATCGACAGGTCCTCGGGCCCGATTCCGGCTTCCTCGTACGCGGCGTGCGCGATGGCGGAGCGGAAGGTGTGTTCCGGGGCCGCTACTGCCACAGCGGAATCCGTGGCGAAGTCGGGCAGGTCGAGCACCGTCTTCGGGAAGGTCGGCGTGACCGTCGAGAGCGCGCTGATGCGGACCGGATCGGCGATGCCGTGGCGTCGCGCGTAATCCATCGAGGTCAGCACCAGGGCCGCGCCGCCGTCGCTGGTGGCGCAGATGTCCAGCAGCCGCAGCGGATCCGAGACGATGGCCGAGGCGGCGATCTCCTCGACCGAGACTTCCTTGCGGTAGCGGGCATTCGGGTTGTTCAGGCCGTGGCGGGCGTTCTTCACCTTGACCGCGGCGAAATCGTCGAGCGTGGCGCCGTGCAGGGCCATGCGGCGGCGGGCGTACAGCGCGAAATAGATGGGGTTGGTCGCGCCGAGCAGGTGGAAGCGCAGCCAGTCCGGGTCGTCGCGGCGTTCGCCGCCGACGGGCTGGAAGAAGCCCTTGGGCGTGGTGTCCGCGCCGATCACCAGGGCGACATCGGTGAGCCCGGCCAGGATCTGCGCGCGAGCGTTCGCGATGGCCTGCGCGCCCGAGGCGCACGCGGCGTAACTGCTCGAGATGCGCGCGCCCGACCAGCCCAACGCCTGGGCGAAGGTCGCACCGGAGACGAAGCCCGGGTAGCCGTTTCGAATGGTGTCCGCGCCGGCGATGTAGCCGACATCCTGGTGGCTGATCCCGGCGTCGGCCAGCGCGGCGCGGGCGGCGACCAGGCCGTATTCGACGAAGTTGCGTCCCCATTTGCCCCACGGGTGCATGCCCGCGCCGAGCACGGCGATATCGCGGTTAGTCATTGACCGGCCTCCACTTCCACACCGTGTGCTCCGCCTCGTCGTCCTCGTAGAGGGTGCCGACGGCCAGTTCCACCGGCATGCCGACGGCCAGATCGTCGACCGTGAAGCCCTTCACGACCTGCCCGAGGATCACCATCTGCTCGACCTCGAGCTCCACGGCCGCAATGACATACGGCTCGAACGGATCGGCCGAGACGTAGGGCGCGGGCGGCTTGTACCTGGCATCCGCGTACGACCAGATCCGGCCACGCGTGGAAAACAGGTATTCCTCCAGCTCGGAGCCGTCCTTGGGACCGGCACAGCGGGGATTGCGGCAGGCCAGCGTGTTCTTCGGGAAATACGGTGTGCCGCATTCCTTGCAGCGGCTGCCCTTCAGCCGCGCGACGCCGTCCTCCGCGGTGAACCAGTCGGCCACAGCGGGGCGTTGTTCTTTCTGCACAGCCCCGACGGTATAGGAACACGTTCTATTTTGGGAGCGAATTCCGCTCCCCGAATCCGCGCCCGCGAGTACGGTTGACCCGAGTCGAGGACCCACCCCCTCCTCGAGGCGACCTGGAGTACCGCAACCCGATGGGCACCAAAGCCATTGACCCGCAGTCGATCCGCAACGTCACCCTGATCGGCGACCCCACCGAGACGACCGGCCTGGTCGACCGCGTGCTCCGCTGCTACGGCAGCAACCGGTCCGGCGGTCAGACCACTGTCCACTGGCCAGCAGACGGGACCAACCACACGATCCGCCTCACCGAGCTGTCCTCCCGAGCCCCGATCGCGACATTGGAACGCTGTATCCGGGTGGCCGACAGCGTGATCACGATCGTGAACGCCGCCGCCACCCGCACCCCGCGACTGGAAACAACCCTGCGCGTGGCCGACGACCACCAGGTCGCCCGCCTCTGCCTGATCATCGGCCTCGATCAGCCCGCCGCCGACTTCGAGCGCTGCGTGCGCACCATCGCCGACATCCGAGGCGCGTCACCCGTGGTCCTCCACGACCCGGCCAACCTGCCGCACCAGCGAATCCGCTCCCTAACCCGAATCGGCGACATCGTCCCCGTCCTGTGCACCCCACCCCCCACCACCGACGACATCGCCCCATTGTTGGACGCCATCGCCCGCTATCTGCCGTCACCCCTTGACGTCTGCCAGCCGGAACACGCCCTCGACTACTGAGTCCCCCGGCAGTCCCTGACTCACCTACCGAGCAAACAGAATTTTTTGGACGACGCCGGGGAACTCAACTCGGCCCCCAGCTATAGATCCAGGAGCATTCCCCGCGTCGCGGCGACCACTGTAACGACCCCCTCCCAGAGCCGCCACCTAATTTCTCTGCCTCCCTATGAGGGGGCATTCCACGTACTGAACGTGTTCGCGATCAACCGAGCCATTGCACCATCAACAGGTGCACCTCACGTTGCTGTTCGAGCACGAGGTAGATGACCTGCCCGGCCTGGCCCGGCCCGAATGCCCAACGGCGCACGGCCCCTTCAGGATTGGCAATGTTCTGCGGAGAACCGGCCCAGGGTGAGATCTCGAGGACAGTGAGAACCTGGGCGTAATCCAGCAGTGCGTCGACCGGAAGCGCAGCCACCTGTTCGGCTGTCTCCGGGTCCGGAACGATCCGGTACAAGCGGCGAGTTTCAGCCAGCTTGCAAACGCTGCTGGATCAGGGCGCGCATGTCCTCGATCGAGACGGCAGTCGACCGACCACCTGCCGCTTCGATCTGCGCAGCCTTCTCCAGCAACCGCTGATACGAACCAGGGTCTCGGATCTCCATCGCAGCGGTGTGCTGCCACTTACTGAG
Organism: Nocardia sp. JMUB6875; assembly: GCF_041154655.1. Classification (NCBI taxonomy): domain Bacteria; kingdom Bacillati; phylum Actinomycetota; class Actinomycetes; order Mycobacteriales; family Nocardiaceae; genus Nocardia; species Nocardia sp. JMUB6875. Next base: position 15,327 of record NZ_BAAFGR010000029.1, on the reverse strand, counting down.
CAGGTCATGGATCTCCCGCAGCGAATGTGACTGCTTCGCCCGATCCAGCACCTGCACCCACTCGGCGTCGAACTCCTCGCGCAACGCGGCAGGTAGTGCTGCCCGTAGCGCCTCAGGATCCGCCGCGGGAATCTGCGGAGGATGCGGAAGCGGCACGGGAGTAGCCATACGCCCACGATAACCGGCATCACCGACGAAGTCGCCGATGATCCGGTATATGGACGGTCAAGAGGCAGATGCCTGCGGGGTGTAGCGCATGAGCCAGTTGCGGGGCCAGCCTCCGGGCGGGTCGACCGCACCCGTCACTTCGAAGCCGAAGCGCTCGTAGTACGGGATGTTGTCGGGGTTCGAGGTTTCCAGGTGGGCCGGTAGGCCGTCGGCCTGGCAGCGGGCTAGGCCGGAGAGCATCAGGGCTTCGCCGTAGCCGTGGCCGCGGACTTCCGGGGCGGTGCCGAAGGCGAGTAGATGCCAATGCGGTTCCTGGACATGGGAATTCCAGATCTGACGGGTTCCGGTCGCCACCAGCCGACTGCGCGATCCGTGGGTCCGCCGCATTCTGAGCCACTCATCCAGCGTCATCGACGCCCGTGGCCTGATGTGGGGACTCGCGATCCACAGGGCGCTGCCCACAATCCGATGCGTGTCATCGACGGCGACATCGACTCCGTTGCTGACGCGGCATGACGCCAGGTAGGAACCCTCGAAGGAGATGCGGAGCCGCCTCGCTCGTGAGCGGGACGAGGGATGGAACCACTGCGCTTGAGGATCATCGCCGAATGCCCGCGCCAGCATTCGCGTCGCGTCCGGCATATCAAAGGGCTGGCCACTGCGCACAGTTCTGCGGCCGGAATCCTTACCCTCGACCACGAACCCGCCCTACCAATTCCCGCACCGCAGGCATGGCCTGTCTTTCCGAGTGGGCGCAGAGGGGATCGAACCCCCGACCGCTGGTGTGTAAAACCAGTGCTCTACCGCTGAGCTATACGCCCCGAGTTGCCCGGGTGTGCCGGGCGACGGGTTATGAATCTAGTGTGGCCAACGCTTTTTCCCAAGCTTGCTGGTCACGGGGCTCGCCGGGGCCGTTCATCTCGGAGAAGCGGATGATGCCGTCCTTGTCGATGACGAAGGTGCCGCGGTTGGGGTAGCCGGATTTTTCGTTGAAGACGCCGTAGGTTTGGGCTACCGCGCCGTGGGGCCAGAAGTCGGAGAGCAGGGGGAAGGTGTAGCCCTGTTCGGCGGCCCAGATCTTGTGGGTGGGCGGGGGGCCTACGGAGATGGCGAGGATTTCCGCGTTGTCGTTCTGGAACTTGGGGAGTTCGTCGCGGACCTTGCAGAGTTCGCCCTGGCAGATGCCGGTGAAGGCCAACGGGTAGAAGACGAGCAGGACGTTCTTCTCGCCGCGGAAGCTCGACAGGGTGACTTCCTGGTTGTTCTGGTCCTTCAATGTGAAGTCCGGTGCGACCGTACCGACCTCGAGCGGCATAGCTTCCCCTCCATCCTTGAACCTGGCGCGGCAGCACCGGGTCGGGCTACGAGCCGACCCGGCGCCGAGCGACCCGAACCGCGGACACGAGGTATCCACACGAGTCGTCTCGGCTGACTGAAACCCTAGTGGAGGGCCTCAGCGCTGCTTGGAGGGCGTCTTGGGCTGAGTGAGTTTGGTGCCTGTCCAGGAACCCAGGGAGACCGGGGTGGTCGAGGTGAGGCCCGCGGGGGTGGCCGATTCGGCGATCTCACTGGGGTCCACGTGGCCGGGCTGGCCGGTCTTGGGGGTGAGCACCCAGACCACACCGTCGTCGGCGAGGGGGGTGATGACATCCATCAGCTCGTCGACTAGATCGCCGTCCCCGTCCCGCCACCACAGCAGCACGACGTCGACGACCTCATCGGTGTCCTCGTCGAGCAACTCGGAACCGGTGGCCTCTTCGACGGAGGCTCGAAGCGCATCATCGGTGTCTTCGTCCCAGCCCAGTTCCTGAACCACCATGTCGTGTGAAATGCCAAGCTTCTGAGCGTAGTTCTGCGCGTCCGCCGCGGCGACCACGGTGGTGTCCTCCTCAACTCCAGACAATAGGTAGTTGCAAGCGAACATGGTAAAAGCCCCCAGCGCAAGCCGATCGGCCGAAATCGCACCCTAAATGTCGTATGTGAGACCCGTGAGGTTCGACGGACAAGCCGGTTTCACTTGGCCGGACACGCGTTGCGAACCGCCGTCAGAGCATCGTTGACCTTCTTGCTCGCGTCGTTCAGCGGCGCCACCGACGCCCCGGAGGACAGCTTGCGAATCTCCGCGGACAACGCGCGCGCCGCGGTCACGTATTCCGTGAACTTGCCCACGAGATCGGCCGGCAGCGCCGCGCCGGTGGCGGTCAGCTGCGTCTCGACGCCCTTGGCCGCGTCCTCGAGCGCGGTGGCGGCGGCGTCCCGCTTGGCCAGCTGGTCGGCCGCGCTGGCGTCGTGCGCGTCCACGAACTCGTTGTATCGATCGACCGCGTTCCCCGCCGATTTGCGGAACGGATCACAGTTGTCCGCAGTGGCTTTCGCGACCGCCGCCGCTGCCTTGGCCGAACTGGCCGCCGCCGCCGAGGAAGCCGCCTCGGCCTTATAGGTGGTCACCTCGGCCTGATTCACCGTCGGGGTACCCTCGACCGTGTTCGAGCATCCGGCTAGAACCAGTCCCACCGCCACGGCCGCGGAGGCACACACCAATCCGAACCCCCGCGGGTTCAGCAGCTTCACTTGGTTCCTCCCCGATCACAGCCCGGCGGTTCCCTGCGCAACCGTACTGGATTTCCGGCTGACATGATGACCTGGGCCGCATCATCGGCAAGGATGTGAGATGCGCCCCAGACCAATCGTTACGGGTATGCCGCCGACCGGCGGATATCCGGGGTATTGACGCCACACCAGATGTCCCACCCCATGTGTACGAGGAGCAAACGTCTTGACCGACTTGATGCACCCGGCTTCGTCGAATTCCGCCAACGGAGCGGCACGCAAATCCCCGGCGGGAGGCCGGGTTCGAGTGATTCGCGAGGGGGTGGCGTCATACCTGCCGGACATCGATCCGGAGGAAACCAGCGAATGGCTCGATTCCTTCGACGAGATGCTCACCCGCGAAGGCCCCGGCCGCGCCCGCTATCTCATGCTGCGCCTACTCGAGCGCGCCGGTGAACGCCACGTCGCGATCCCCGCGCTGACCTCGACCGACTACGTCAACACCATCCCCACCGAGAACGAGCCCTGGTTCCCCGGCGACGAGGAGGTGGAGCGCCGCTTCCGCGCCTACATCCGCTGGAACGCCGCGATCATGGTGCACCGCGCCCAGCGCCCGGGAATCGGTGTGGGCGGCCACATCTCGACCTACGCGTCCTCGGCGGCGCTCTACGAGGTGGGCTTCAACCACTTCTTCCGCGGCAAGGACCACATCGGCGGCGGCGATCAGATCTTCATCCAGGGCCACGCCTCGCCGGGCATCTACGCCCGCGCCTTCCTCGAGGGCCGCCTCACCACCGATCAGATGGACGGCTTCCGCCAGGAGTACAGCCACGGCGGCCCGGGCCACGGCCTCTCGTCCTACCCGCACCCGCGCCTGATGCCGGACTTCTGGGAATTCCCCACGGTGTCCATGGGTCTGGGCCCGATGAACGCCATCTACCAGGCCCGCTTCAACCACTACCTGCACGACCGCGGCATCAAGGACACCTCGGACCAGCACGTGTGGGCGTTCCTCGGCGACGGCGAGATGGACGAGCCGGAATCGCGCGGCCTGATCCAGGTGGCCGCCAACGAGGGCCTGGACAATCTGACCTTCGTCATCAACTGCAACCTGCAGCGCCTCGACGGCCCGGTCCGCGGCAACGGCAAGATCATCCAGGAGCTGGAGTCCTTCTTCCGCGGCGCCGGCTGGAACGTCATCAAGGTGGTGTGGGGCCGCGAGTGGGACGCCCTGCTGCAGGCCGATCGCGACGGCGCGCTGGTGAACCTGATGAACACCACCCCCGACGGCGACTACCAGACCTACAAGGCCAATGACGGCGCGTACGTGCGCGAGCACTTCTTCGGAAGGGACCCGCGCACCAAGGAACTCGTCAAGGGCCTGTCCGATTCGCAGGTCTGGAACCTCAAGCGCGGCGGCCACGACTACCGCAAGATCTACGCCGCCTACGCCGCGGCCATGGCGCACAAGGGCCAGCCGACGGTCATCCTCGCCAAGACCATCAAGGGCTACGGCCTGGGCAAGCACTTCGAAGCCCGCAACGCCACGCACCAGATGAAGAAGATGACCCTCGACGATCTGAAGGCGTTCCGCGACCTGCAGCGCATTCCGATCACCGACGCCGAGCTCGAGGCGAACCCGTACCTGCCGCCGTACTACCACCCCGGCCCGGACGCGCCCGAGATCCAGTACATGATGAACCGCCGTCAGCAGCTGGGCGGTTTCCTGCCCGAGCGCCGCACGATGGCAAAGCCGCTGCAACTCCCCGGCGACGAGGCCTACCGCAGCGTCCGCAAGGGTTCGGGCAAGCAGCACGTGGCCACCACCATGGCGTTCGTGCGCCTGATGAAGGAGCTGTTGCGCGACAAGGAGATCGGCAAGCGCATCGTGCCGATCATCCCGGACGAGGCCCGCACCTTCGGCATGGACTCGTGGTTCCCGTCGTTGAAGATCTACAACCGCAACGGCCAGTTGTACACGTCGGTCGACGCGGATTTGATGCTTGCCTACAAAGAGTCGAGCGTCGGCCAGATCCTGCACGAGGGCATCAACGAGGCCGGTTCCACCTCGAGCTTCACCGCGGTGGGCACCTCCTACGCCACCCACGGCGAGCCGATGATCCCGCTCTACATCTTCTATTCGATGTTCGGTTTCCAGCGCACGGGCGACGGCCTGTGGGCGGCGGCCGACCAGATGGCCCGCGGCTTCGTGCTCGGCGCAACCGCCGGGCGAACCACACTGACCGGTGAGGGCCTGCAGCACAACGACGGTCACTCGCTGCTGCTGGCGTCCACCAACCCGGCGTGTGTCCCCTACGATCCGGCCTTCTCCTTCGAGATCGCCCACATCGTGCGCGACGGCATGCGCCGCATGTACGGCGGCGGCCTGGCGCAGGGTTATCAGGAGGCGCTGCCGGGCACCGATCCCGAATCGCATTCGGTGCACCACGAATTCGGCGGCGAGGACATCTTCTACTACATCACCCTCTACAACGAGCCATATGTCCAGCCGGCCGAGCCGGAGAACCTGGACATCCAGGGTCTGCTCAAGGGCATCTATCTCTACCAGCCGGGCGCCGCGGGCGAGCTGCGCGCGAACATCCTGGTCTCGGGCGTCACCATGCCCGACGGCCTGCGCGCCCAGGAGATGCTGGCGAGTGAGTGGAACGTCCAGGCCGACGTCTACTCGGTGACCTCCTGGGGTGAGCTCCGCAAGGAGGCCCTGGCCAAGGAGATCGCGAAACTGCGCCACCCCGACCAGGATCCGGGCCAGCCCTACATCACCCAGGTGCTGTCCCAGGCCCAGGGCCCGTTCGTCGCCGCCTCCGACTGGATGCGCGCGGTGCCGGACCAGATCCGCCAGTGGGTCCCGGGCGAGTACATCACCCTGGGCACGGACGGTTTCGGTTTCTCCGATACCCGTCCGGCCGCGCGCCGCGTCTTCAATGTCGATGCCGCGTCCATCGTGGTGGCGGCCCTGCAGGGTCTCGCCAACCAGGGCAAGATCGCACCCGCCACGGTCGCCGAGGCGGCCCGCCGCTACGCCATCGACGATGTGAACGCCGCGCCGAAGGCCGCACCCGGTACCGAAGGCGGCGACGCATAACCGAACATAAGTACCGTGGAACGTAAACCGCCGAGGCCGCGCCGGATCAACGAGGAGGGCACCTCCTCCCACGAGGTCTATCTCCCGACCGGCGCGCTCTCCCCGAATCGGCAGACGCGCGACCCGCTTCCGGACACCCTCCTGAAACGGGTCAAGCAGTTCTCCGGTCGCCTGTCGACCGAGGCCGTGGCCTCGATGCAGGATCGGTTGCCGTTCTTCGCCAATCTGGACGCCGCCCAGCGCGCCGGGGTCCAGATGCTGGTGCAGACGGCGGTGGTGAACTTCCTGGAATGGCTGCAGGACCCCGAATCCGATATCCGGTTCAGTCTCGATGCCTTCCAAGTGATTCCGGACGATCTGGCGCGGCGGCTCACGCTGCGCCAGACCGTCGACATGGTCCGGGTGGCCATGGAGTTCTTCGAGCAGTGGCTACCGGCCCTGGCGCGCAACGACCGTCAGCTGGTGGCCCTCACCGAGGCGGTGCTGCGCTACGGGCGCGAGCTCGGTTTCGCCGCCGCCTCGGTGTACGCCTCGGCCGCCGAATCGCGCGGCGCCTGGGACACCCGATTGGAGGCCCTGGTCGTCGACGCCGTGGTGCGCGGCGACACCGGCCCCGAGATGCTCTCGCGCGCGGCCACTCTCAATTGGGACGCCACCGCGCCCGCCACCGTGCTTGTGGGCACTCCCCCCAAGGATCAGGTGGCCGTTGTCAGTTCCGTACATAGTGTCGCGGCGCGGCACAATCGAAACGCGCTCGCCGTGGTGCAGGGTTCGCGGCTCGTCATGGTAGTCAGCGGACATCTCGGGGACCCGTTGTATCCGTCCCAGTTCCTCTCCGATCTGCTCGCCGAGGCCTTCTCCGAGGGCCCGGTGGTGATCGGCCCGACCATGCGCACGCTGTCCGCCGCGCACGTCAGTTCGGTCGAGGCCATGGCCGGTATGGAGGCCGTGGTGGGCTGGCGCGGCGCGCCGCGCCCGGTGCACGCCTCCGAACTGCTGCCCGAACGCGCCCTGCTGGGTGACCGCGCGGCGATAGACGCCCTGAACGAGCACCTCGTGCTACCGTTGGCCGCCGCCAGCGCCGATCTCTCGGACACGCTGGACGCGTACCTGGATTGCGGTGGAGCCGTCGAGACCTGCGCCCGCCAGCTGTTCGTTCATCCAAATACGGTGCGCTATCGCCTCAAGCGAATCGGCGACATCACGGGCCGGGATCCCATGAATCCGCGTGATGCCTACGTGTTACGTATCGCCGCCACAGTAGGCAGGCTGACTCGAACTCGTAACGAATCACCCACTCCTGCCACTGATGTGACTCCCGTCACAGACCCCAACGAGGGGGTGTAACGAGATTCGCGGATGGGGCGATCCGGACAACCCACTTGGTCTTTTGTGGACTCCTCACAAAAGACCAAAGCAAGCTTCATTCGCGCCGACATCTCGTGAGAGCGCGGCCACAGTGTTTTCTTAATCCCGTGATCGCATTGCTCGCCCCTGGACAGGGCTCTCAGACACCCGGCATGCTCACCCCTTGGCTCGAACTTCCCGGCGCCGCGGATCGCATCGCGCTGTGGTCGAAGGCCTCGGGGCTGGACCTGCTGCGTTTGGGTACGACTGCGACCGCGGAAGAGATCGTGGACACGGCTGTCACCCAGCCGCTCGTCGTCGCGGCCGCTCTGCTTGCCTTTGCCGAAATCCCGCAGGAATCGCTTCCCGCGGATACCATCGTCGCCGGACACTCGGTCGGCGAATTCGCCGCCGCTGCCGTCGCCGGAGTCCTCTCCGCCGATGACGCGGTGGCCCTGGCCGCCATCCGCGGAGCGGAAATGGCCAAAGCTTGCGCCCTCGAGCCGACCGGAATGTCCGCGGTGCTCGGTGGTGACGAAGCGGTGGTGCTCGCTCGTCTCGAGGAACTGGGCCTCGTTCCGGCCAACCGCAACGCGGTGGGTCAGATCGTGGCAGCGGGTAAGCTCGAGGCGCTCGAAGCCCTTGCCGCGAACCCGCCCGAAAAGGCCCGCGTCCGCGCACTGCCGGTCGCCGGCGCCTTCCACACCGCGTTCATGGCTCCGGCCCAGGACGCGGTCGCGGAGGCCATCGCCAAGATCGCTCCCAACGAGCCGACCCGGACCCTGCTGTCGAACTTCGACGGGCAGCCGGTCGGCTCCGGACAGGACGCGATCGACAAGCTCGCTGCTCAGGTCACCCGCCCCGTGCGCTGGGACCTGTGCACCGAAACAGTCCGTGCGGCAGGGGTTTCCGCGGTGGCAGAGTTGCCGCCGGCGGGCACCCTGGTCGGCATCGCCAAGCGGGAGCTCAAGGGCACCCCGAACCTGGCGCTGAAGACCCCCGCGGACCTCCCCGCGCTCGCCGAGCTGACTTCAGCAAGCTAGCTTGGCTCGCGGCCCGCTCTCATCAACGGCGATGGAGCGTTCGGGTCGCAAACAACGAAATCCCCACCCCTCACAGAAGATAAGGAGCCACCACAGTGGCCGCTCTGACCCAGGAACAGATCGTCGAAGAGCTCGGTAAGATCATCGAAGAGGTGACCGGCATCGAGCCGTCCGAGGTCACCATCGAGAAGTCCTTCGTCGACGACCTGGACATCGACTCCCTGTCGATGGTCGAGATCGCCGTCCAGACCGAGGACAAGTACGGCGTCAAGATCCCGGACGAGGACCTGGCGAGCCTGAAGACCGTCGGCGACGCGGTGGCGTACATCCAGAAGCTCGAGGCGGAGAACGCTGACGCGGCCGCCGAGCTGAAGGCCAAGTTCGGCGAAGAGGCCTAGGACCGAAACCGTGACCACTCCTTCCACCTTGAACGGGAACTTTCCCAACGTCGTCGTAACGAGCATGGCGGCGACCACGTCGATCGCCGGTGACGTCGATGCGACGTGGAAGGGCCTCCTCAATGGCGAGAGCGGCATCGACACTCTCGAGGACGACTTCATTGCGGAGTACGACCTTCCGGTTCGAATCGGCGGCCACCTGAAGGTGTCGCCGGACACGCTGCTCGATCGCGTCGAGATCCGTCGCATGGCGTATGTCGAGCGCCTCGCCATCACGCTCGGTCGTGAGGTGTGGAAGAACGCCGGCTCGCCCGAGGTCGATCCGTTGCGGCTCGGTGTCGCCATCGGCACCGGTCTCGGCGGCGGCGACGCGCTGATCGATTCGGTCGACAAGCTGAAGAACGGTGGCTATCGCAAGATTTCGCCGCTGGCTGTTCAGATGGTCATGCCGAACGGTCCGTCCGCTGTGGTCGGTCTCGAACTCAAGGCCCGGGCAGGAGTGATCACTCCGGTCTCGGCGTGCTCGTCGGGTTCGGAGGCCATCGCCAACGCGTGGCGGATGATCGTGATGGGTGATGCCGACATGGTGGTCACCGGCGGTGTCGAGGGCTTCATCGACTCGGTGCCGATCGCCGCGTTCTCCATGATGCGGGCCATGTCGACCCGCAACGACAACCCGAAGGCGGCCTCGCGCCCCTTCGACAAGGACCGCGACGGCTTCGTCTTCGGCGAGGCGGGCGCGCTCATGGTGGTCGAGACCGAGGAGAGCGCCAAGGCGCGCGGCGCCACCATCCACGCCCGGCTCATGGGCGCGGGTATCACCTCCGACGGGTTCCACCTGGTGGCGCCCGATCCGGAGGGCAGCGGTGCGGCTCGCGCCATGCAGCGCGCGATCCAGACCGCGGGGCTGTCGGCCTCCGACATCACCCACATCAACGCGCACGCGACCGCCACCCCCGTCGGTGACACCGCGGAGTGCAACGCGATTCACAAGGCAGGCGTGCAGCATGCCTCGGTGTACGCGCCCAAGTCGGCCCTGGGCCACTCGATCGGCGCCGTCGGCGCCCTCGAGTCGGTGCTCACGGTGCTCAGCATCCGGGACGGCATCGTTCCCCCGACGCTGAACCTCGAGAACCAGGATCCGGCGATCGATCTGGATGTCGTGCACGGCGCGGCGCGCCAGCAGGACATCCAGTACGCGATCAACAACTCCTTCGGTTTCGGTGGGCACAATGTCGCGCTCGCCTTCGGCCGGTACTGACGCGCAAATTTCCAGAAGAACCGCGCACTTCTAGAACCGGTCAGTAGACAAGCGATCCCGGTAGGGGATCCGAACAGCTCTTCGGCTCTTCGGATCCCCTACCGGGGCAACGACATTTCCTTACATGAGGAGAGTTCGCGATGACCATCATGGCTCCCGCACACGCTGACACCACGACCGATCCCCGTGACCCGCTGGGCCGGTTGCAACGTTTCTTCGATCCGGGAACCGTGCTGCCGCTGCACCCGCGCGACAAGTCCGGCGTGCTGGCCGCCATCGGTGAGGTCGACGGTGTCCGCACCGTCGCGTACTGCTCCGATGCGACCGTGATGGGCGGCGCCATGGGCGTCGAGGGCTGCAAGCACATCGTCGATGCGATCGATACCGCCATCGACTCCAAGATTCCCGTTGTCGGCCTCTGGCATTCGGGCGGCGCCCGGCTCGCCGAGGGCGTCGAGGCCCTGCACGCCGTCGGACTGGTCTTCGAGGCCATGGTCCGCGCGTCCGGCCAGGTCCCCCAGATTTCCGTGGTGCTCGGCTTCGCCGCCGGTGGCGCCGCGTACGGTCCCGCGCTGACCGATATCGTGATCATGGCTCCGGAAGGCCGGGTCTTCGTGACCGGGCCCGACATCGTGAAGACCGTGACCGGCGAGAGCGTCGACATGGAGACCCTGGGTGGCCCGGTCACCCACGGCAAGAAGTCCGGCGTGTGCCACATCGTCGCCGATGACGAGTCCGACGCCATGCACCGCGCACGCCGCCTGGTCTCGATGTTCGCCGAGCAGGGCGAATTCGACCTGGCCGCCGCCGCGCACGGCGATGTGGACCTCAAGGCCATGATGCCGGAGTCGGCCAAGCGCGCCTACGACGTCAAGCCGATCATCAACGAGCTGCTCGACAATGTCGACGGCGAAAGCACTTTCGAGGAACTGCAGGGCGGCTACGCGCGCTCCATGGTGGTCGGCCTGGGCCGCCTCGCCGGTCGCACCGTCGGCGTGCTGGCCAACAACCCGATCCGTCTGGGCGGCTGCCTCAACTCCGAGAGCGCCGAGAAGGCTTCGCGTTTCGTGCGCCTGTGCAACGCCTTCGGCATCCCGCTGATCGTCGTCACCGACGTGCCCGGCTACCTGCCCGGCGTCTCGCAGGAGTTCGAGGGCGTGGTGCGCCGCGGCGCGAAGCTGCTGCACGCCTTCGCCGAGGCCCGCGTCCCGCGCGTCACCCTGGTGACCCGCAAGATCTACGGCGGCGCCTACATCGCCATGAACGCCCGCGCCCTGGGCGCGACGGCCGTGTACGCCTGGCCCGGTTCGGAAGTCGCCGTCATGGGCGCCAAGGCCGCGGTCGGCATCCTGCACAAGAAGGCCCTCGCCGCCGCGCCGGAGGAGGAGCGCGAGGCCCTGCTCGAGCGGCTGACCGAGGAGCACGAGCGGATCGCGGGCGGCGTCGAGCGTGCCATGGCCATCGGTGTGGTCGACCAGGTCATCGATCCGGCCAAGACCCGCTCCGCCATCGCGGCGGCGCTGGCGGCGGCTCCGGCCCGGCCGCAGCACAACAAGAACATTCCGCTGTAATTTCATACGTGGCAACGCGATAGCGGGCGGTCTCCTCGGAGACCGCCCGCTTCGCTTTTCCGATGGCCGCCGTGTACAAAACTTACGAAATGTCGGGGATACGGGCTGGTCACCCCGGGGATACGGTCTGTGCCTAGCGTGCGGGCCATGTCTGAGACGTTCGAGGCCGCAGCGGCATCAGAGGTCGGGGTGCCGGGGCCGCCCCGGACCGCCTGGTATCGCTCGATGTTCGTGCAATTGCTGGTCGCCGTGGTGGCCGGGATCGTGGTGGGGCGGCTGTGGCCGTGGCTGGGGACGGATCTGAAACCGTTGGGGGACGGGTTTATCAAGCTGATCAAGATGGTGATCGCGCCGATCGTGTTCTGCACCGTGGTGTTGGGGATCGCGCATGTGGGGAATCTGAAGTCGGTGGGGCGGATCGGGGTCAAGGCGCTGATCTACTTCGAGGTGGTGACCACCTTCGCGCTGCTGTTCGGGCTGGCGGTCGGGAATCTGGTCAAGCCGGGCGCGGGATTCAGCATCGACGCCAAGACGCTGGCGACCGGGGCCGATCAGATCGCGAAGACGACGAAGAACGGCGAGCTCCCGCACACCGTCGACTTTCTGATGAATATCATTCCGACCTCGTTCATTTCGGCGTTCGCCGAGAACAAGCTGCTGCAGGTGCTGTTCGTCTCGGTGCTGTTCGGGCTGGCGCTGGCCAAGTTCGGGGAGAACGGGCCGCCGGTGGTGCTGGAGGCCATCGATCATGTCAGCCGGATCCTGTTCATCGTCATCGGCTGGATCATGCGGCTCTCACCGCTGGGCGCGTTCGGGGCGATGGCGTTCATCATCGGGCAGTACGGGCTGAAAACCCTTGGCACGTACGGGAAGTTGATCGCCTGCTGTTACGGAGCGGCGGTGTTGTTCATTCTGGTGCTGGCCGCCATCACCCGGCTGTATGTGGGCGCGAATCTGTGGAAGTTCCTGCGCTACATCAAGAATGAGTTGTTCGTGGCGCTGGGCACCGCCTCCACCGAAGTGGTGCTGCCGCGAATCATGACCAAGCTGGTGGACGCGGGCTGCTCGCGTGCGACCACGGGTCTGGTTGTACCGACCGGGTATTCGTTCAATCTCGACGGCGCGACGCTGTATCTGGCGATCTGCGTGCTGTTCCTGTCCAAGGCGCTCGGTGTGGATCTCAGCGTGGGCGAGCAGATCACCGCGCTGCTCACTCTGATGCTGACCTCCAAGGGCATGGCCGGGGTGCCCGGTTCCTCCTTCCTGGCGTTGTCGGCGACCATCAGCGCCATCGGGCACGGGTCGATTCCCGTTGCGGCCGTGGCGATTCTGCTCGGCGCGGATCGGCTCATGGACTCCATGCGGGTGACGGTGAACCTGCTCGGCAACTGCGTCGCCACGTTGGTGGTCGCCAAGTGGGAGGGGCAGTTGGATTCCGACCGGCTCGCCCGCGTACTCGACGGGAAGCCGGTCGAACCGATGGCCGACCCGGATCCGATGGCCGACCCGGATCCGGTGACCGATCCGGTGCGGGTGTGAGCGTCAGGCCGGAGGGATGTTGGCGTTGTGGTGGAAGACGTTGTCCGGATCCCACGCCGACTTGAGGGCGGTCAGGCGGGAGTACTTGTCGCCGTAGGACTCCCGCAGCCGGTCCGGGTCCTCCTCGGCGAGGAAGTTGACGTAGGTCGCCGAGGAATTGGAGTACGGGCGCAGGGCGTCCCAGAGGTCGCGGACCCACTGGCGTTCGGCGGCGAAACCGGCCGGGTCCGGGGTCATCGCGCTGATGTTGACGACCCAGCAGGGATTGCGGGTGCCGCTGAAAGCTGTTTCGCCGTCCGCGATTTCGCTGTATCCACCGCGCAGCGGGAAGATCGGGACGATGGTCAGCGGGGAGCTGCGCAGCGGGAAGCGATCGATGATGGTGGTCAGCACCGCGTTGGACAGGTCGTCGACGTAGAGGGACTTCTCGTAGGCGGGCAGGCCGTGCGGTGCCGCGGCGTCGAACATCTGCTGCAGCGCGGTGTACGGGATCGGGGTGACCAGGTCCCAGGCCGGAGCGGGGGCGGCGTCGCGCAGCGGCTTCACCACCGACTCGAGTTCGGCGGGCGAATCGAAACCTACGATGGCGACGGCGAATCCAGGTTGCCCCCGGTACTGCTCGGGGACGAACGGCTCCGGCGGGCCGCAGACGGCGAAGGCCGCCGCGCAGTAGCCGGCGGGCAGGTCCTCGATCAGGGCGCGGCCCGCGGCGAGACCCGCGGCGGCGGTGTCGGGGGTCCACCACAGCATGGTGAGCTGGGCCAAGGGCGAGAGGTCGTGCAGGGCGAAGGTGAAGGTGGTGACGATGCCGAAATTGCCTCCGCCGCCGCGCAATCCCCAATACAGGTCCGGATTCTCGCCGGGTGAGGCGGTGACGATGCGGCCGTCGGCGGTGACCACCTCGGCGGCGGCCAGATTGTCGCAGCTGAGGCCGTGGCGCATGGTGAGCCAGCCCATGCCGCCGCCGAGGGTCAGGCCGCCGATGCCGGTGTGGCTGATGAAGCCGCCGGTGACGGCGAGGGCGTGCGCGGTGGTCGCGGCATCGACCTGGGCCCAGGTCGCGCCGCCGCCGCAGCGGGCCAGCTTGGCGTCCGGGTCGACGGTGACCGAGTCGAGGGCGCGCAAGTCGATCATCATGGCGTCGTCGGCGACCGCGTGGCCCGCGTAGTTGTGGCCGCCGCCGCGCACGGTCAGATCCAGGCCGAAGCGGCGGGCGGCCAGCACGGCGGCGGCGACACCGGCCGCGCTGGTCGGGCGGACGATGACCCGGGGGCGGCGATCGAAACAGCCGTTCCAAATCTTGCGCGCCGCATCGTATTCGGGGTCGTCAGGGGTGATCACCACCCCGTCGACGGTCGCGCGCAGCCCCTCGATATCGATTTCCGCAGTGGTCATGTCCCGCTCCTTCGGTGTGACAGCCTCGATGGCGAACTCAGGTTGCGATGTCGAGCGGCCCCGGCACATCGGTCGTTCTCCCTATCGACAAGCCCCCGGTGTCGTGCCGCTCTCCATGCGTTACGCGCAACGCGGGGGGCGGGGTTCACCGCCGGCACGAATCCGGCGGCAGGCGACAATTCGCGGGGTGGTGGGCGGAGCCCGGGCGTATGGTGGCCTGGCTGGCATTTGGGGCATCGGCGGAGGCGGCATGCGGCTCGTTCCGGGGGCGGAGTTCGCGGGGTTCACCATCGAGCGGGTGCTCGGCCAGGGCGGCATGGGCGTGGTGTATCTGGCCCGCAATCCCCGGCTGAACCGACTGGTTGCCCTGAAAGTGCTGGGGGACTTGATCGCCACCGACCCGCGCGGCCGCGCCAAGTTCGAGCGCGAGGCGGCGCTGGCGGCCCGGCTCGAGCATCCGAACATCGTCGCCATCTACGACCGCGCGGGTTCGGAGGCCGAAACCCCGTGGATCTCCATGAAATACGTGCCCGGCGGCGACGTCGCGCAACGGATCGGCGAACGCGGCGGCCCGCTGTCCCCCGACGAGGCCGTCCGCATCCTCACCGACGCGGCACACGGCCTCGACCACGCCCACCGCCACGGCATCCTGCACCGCGATGTGAAGCCCGGCAATATCCTGCTCGACCGCACCGACTCCGGCCGAGACCGCGCCGTCCTCACCGACTTCGGCATCGCCCGCGCCCTCGACGACACCCTCACCATGACCGGCGCCGCCGCCACTTTCGCCTACGCCGCGCCCGAACGCTTCCACGGCACCCCCGCCGACCACCGCGCCGACATCTACTCCCTCGGCTGCACCTTCTACGAACTCCTCACCGCCACCCAGCCTTTCCCCCGCACCGACCAGGCCGCCATCATCGCCGCCCACCTCCACACACCCCCACCC